>PMOH01000413.1:8918-12322 GCA_003161515.1 Deltaproteobacteria bacterium | reverse complement strand
GAACTCCGCGCGCGAGGCTTCGCGCGCGGGGACACCGAGCAGATGCGCCTCATCCTTGAGGCCTTCGCCAACCTCGCATCGCCGACCCGGCGCACGCGGCGGCTGATGCGCCGGCCGTACTTTCCCGACGCACGGATGTTCTTCGAGATGACGGCGCCGACCTACTCGATCGATTCGATGCGAACGCTGCACTTCCTTGCCGACCCGGACGCTTTCAACGCGAGCCCGGCCCGCAGCGGACCCGATGCGACTGCCCCGCATCCAGACGGCGCCCCTGTCTTCGCCAGGAATCGCCGACGTCGCCGACGGCGCCGCCGCCGACCCCGCCAGGGCGCAGCCGCCACGCCCGCTGGCGACATGAACGGCGCCACCACGTCGCTTACATCGCCAGATCCAGAACGCCGCGACTAGATAGTGGGGCGGGCACGGCGGCCCGCCCCACTGAAACTAGGACAATACCTTCCCTCAGGCCCATCGACTAACCACTCACCTTCGACTACTTTTGACTCCACTATGCCTGCGAACGATCTCCGCTCCGATCGAATCTGGATGGACGGCACGATGGTCCCTTATGATGAGGCCACCGTTCACGTCCTCACCCACAGCCTGCACTACGGCCTCGCGGTCTTCGAAGGGATGCGATGCTACAAGAGCGACGACGGCCGCTCCGCAATTTTCCGCGCCCGCGAGCACATCCGCCGCCTCATCGACTCCGGCCACATCGTCGAGATGGAAGTGCCGTACAGCCAGGAGGAATTGCTCAAGGCGTGCGCCGACGTCGTGCGGATTAACAAGTTCGCCGAGTGCTACATCAGGCCGCTGGTGTTCTTCGGCGAAGGTGAGATGGGACTGTCGGCGCGCGGCAACAAGATTCGCGTGTCGATCGCCGCGTGGCCGTGGGGCGCATATTTGGGGCAGGACGGCGTGGACAAGGGCGTGCGGCTGAAGACGTCGTCGTTCGTGCGATTCCATCACAACTCGATGATGCCGGCAGCGAAGGCCACTGGGCATTACGTCAACTCGATCCTCGCCGGCTACGAGGCGCGCCGCAACGGCTATGACGAAGCGCTCCTGCTCAACACCGAAGGCTTCGTTGCTGAGGGCAGCGGCGAGAACGTCTTCGTGGTGCGCGACGGTATCGTGCGGACGCCGCCGCTGACGTCGGTGCTGGCGGGGATCACTCGCGATGCGGTCATCAGGATTCTGCGCGACAACAGTGTCGAGGTGCGCGAGGAATATTTCGCCCGCGACGCGTTCTACATTGCCGACGAAGCCTTCATGACCGGCACCGCCGCCGAAGTTACGCCGGTGGTCGAGCTCGACGATCGCAAAATCGGCCCCGGCAAGCCCGGTCCAATCACGGCCAAAGTGCAGCAAGTGTTCCAGGCAACCTTGCACGGCCGCGAACCGCGCTACCGCGACTGGCTCTACTACATTTAATTTCACGCGATTGTTCCCCTTTCCTCGAGGGAAGGGGTTAGGGGTTAGGTTGCCTTACCCCGGGAACTTTCCCGATGCGCTCGCGGTTAAGACCTAAACGGACGGCCCAAATGAAAATGATCACACTCGGATTGCTCGCAATCGCCGCAATCGTCGTCACAATCGCGATACGCCCGCAATTCGCGCGCGCCGAACTGCTCAAGGAAGGACAAATCGCGCCGCCATTCACCAGTCAAATGATTACCGGCGACCAGGAAGCTCCGATGTCGTTGGCAGACTTCCACGGCAAAAAAGTTGTGCTCTATTTCTATCCGAAAGACGAAACCTCGGGATGCACCAAAGAGGCGTGCGCGTTTCGCGACGGATACGCGCGCTTCACCAACGCCGGACTGGTCGTGCTCGGATGCAGCGTCGACTCGGCCGACGCGCACAAGGATTTCATCCGCAAGAACAACCTGCCGTTCCCGCTGGTGCTCGATCCCGACAAGAAGATCGCGACTGCCTACGGCGCTGCGAACGGAATTCCGATCCTCGGCCTCGATCGCCGCATCACCTACGTCATCGACGAGAACGGCAAAATCATCAAAGTCTATCCGAGCGTCGATCCGTCCACTCACGCGATCGAAATTCTCAACGACCTTGGCGTCGCCGACGCCGCGCCACCAGTCCCAGCCGCTCCCGCATCTCCGGCCGCTCCGGCGACTAACTGACTACGGTCACTTCGCGCGGCGAATACCCCAAACTCACCGCGAGGAACACGGCCGCCACTGCGAGCATCTCCGCGTTCGATTCGTGGCGAATTATCTGTGCGAGACGTTCAACATGTACGGCGACAATTTCGGCGTCGCCGAGGCCGACGATTGCGCTCGTATCGAACATAGCGTCGATCAGCGGATTCGGGTCGTAGTTCGATTCGGCCAGCGCTTCGCGGATGGCGCGCCGCCAGAACTCGCGCGGCTCGACTCGATCGAAATCGACCGCCGCCGCGATCCGCTCGCGAAAGACAGGAAGCAGAGACGCATAGCGCGCATTCGCCGTAAGGTAAACGCCTACGCCCTGCGCGTCGAGGAAGCCGTTGACGTCGCCGTCGATGCCATAATCGCCGAGCGAGCCGATCGCGGGCTCGAGCATCACGAATTTCTCGCCGTCTGAGTGTTCGATGCGCTCGAGACCGAGAGGATACAGCCGGCAAGCGAGCGGACGCCCGCGATGGACTCCGCAGCACGCGCCTTCGAGCGCGGCGCAAGCACCGTCATCGGTGAACTTCAGGATCGAACCGCGACGAATGGTAAAGCGATCGATCGCGTCGCGCGTCGAGGCAGCCACAGCCCGAGCCAGCCGCATCACGTCGTAAGGCGACAGCGTGATGACCTTGTTGTGGCAACAAAGTCCGCAAGCATTGCAGACGTATGAGAAGGGGCTATTACGATTCATCAAATTGAGCAGCCGGGCTTTTGTGACGTGGTCGCAGAACCCTCAACTACCGACCGCGTTGCGGTCGGCCGCCTCTCCCGTAAAGTAACGGGCGAGGTAAGGAAAGGAGCCGGGATTCTTCGCTTCGCTCTGAATGACACAAGGACGAAATGAAGCTCAAGTGTCACACACCGCGCTTGATCCGTGGTTGGGGGTGCGTCGGCTGGCGTCGAGAAAGATCGGGGTCCCTCGGCTACGCTCGGGATGACACAAAAAAATGAATGACACTGGAAAAAGAACCTGAGAGCGAAATGGCGTCCTCGACATTTCGCGCTTAGCATTTCTTCCTCACTAAGGTGCAGGGGTTACCCTGCCGGGGAAGTGTGAAACCCACGGTGGGTTTCACATACAATTACGTTCCTCATGGCTGCTTCCCCTCTTCCTTCTTGCGATACCATGGTCGTGCTCGCGCCGCATACGCGGGCTGGGGCGACCTTGCTGGCCAAGAACTCTGACCGGTCGCCCTATGAGTGCCAGCCGCTTGCGCAGGC
>PMOH01000413.1:0-8885 GCA_003161515.1 Deltaproteobacteria bacterium | reverse complement strand
TTCTGGCTGTGGGGTTTCGAGCATGGCCTCAACGAGTACGGGGTTGCGATCGGCAACGAAGCTGTGCTCACGCGCGAGACTTTGCCATCGACGGGCTTGCTTGGGATGGACCTGGTGCGGCTTGGGCTCGAGCGCTCGAAGAATGCGCGCGCGGCGACCGAAATTATCGGCGCGTTGATCGAGCGCTATGGGCAGGGTGGCTCCGGGCAATACGACGTTGATTTCCGTTACTGCGGCGGATTCATTATCGCCGATCACGCCGATGCTTATGTGCTCGAGAGTTCGGGACGTCAATGGATTGCGCGACGCGTCGAGGATCGCGCGTGTATCTCGAATCGATTTACGATCGACGTGGGCAATCTCGGCTCGGCGGACGTGGAAAGCTATGCGCGCGCTCGAGGATGGTGCGATGACGAATCGTCGTTCGACTTCGCCGCGGCGTATTCGAGCCGCAATGCGGGTAAGGACAAGAGCGATCCGCTGACGGCGCGCGGGCGCCTCGCGCGCAGCCGCGAACTCGTGTCGCGCAATGGCCGCCGCACTCTCCGCGAGGTGTTCGCAATTCTTCGAGACCACGGCGCGCGCGGCGAGATGCCTCCGGCAGGCGATCCCTCGACGCGCGACGGCTCTCCGACGTTGTGCATGCACGGATCGGTCTCCGGCACGACTGCGAGCATGGTCGCAGAAATCCCGGCACCCGATGCGGACACGATTTCCGTGATGTGGGCGTCGCTCGCAGCGCCGTGTACCTCGCTTGCGTTTCCGCTGTTCGTGGCCGGGACGCTTCCGCCGGTGCTTGCCGCCGGCGGTGAAAATCCTTCGCCAGATTCGCCATGGTGGCGCTTCAGAACGATCCAGGACCTCGTCGCAAACGCGCCTGACCGACTTGCTCCGATTGTATGGAAGCATTTCCGGCCGCTCGAAGCCGCGATGCTCGAGCGATGCGCCGAGGTCAGCCATCAGGCGGCCAAGCTCGACGCCGCGGCGCGAGCGAAACTGCTCGGCACTTTCATGGCGCAAAATATTGTGCGCGTGCTCAATGCGCAGACCGCCGCCGAATCAGAATTGACCCACGCGGCAAGTTGACACCGGCTGCATGCGCGTATTGCAATGAACCGAGGGCTCAAAAAATGAAGATCGAATATGCTTTGCTCGCCGATGCGGCGCAGGCGGTCGGCGGCAAAGTTTTTGTGCTGGGCGGTGGATGGAACCTGTTTCGATCGGCCAGCTATCCTGCGCCGGTTCAATTTGCGGTCGCGATCGGCCTCGGCTTCAGTTCCAACGAGGTCGGCATGAAGTATCCGCTGAACATCGCGATTGCCGACGAGAGCGGTGTGCCGATAGTTCCCGAAATGAAAGGTCAGGTCGAAACTGGCACGCCCGCGCCGGACGTTCCCAAAACGGCGTCGGTGAAAATTCCGGTGGCAATCAACATCAATATGTCGCTGCCGCATCCGGGTACTTACGGAATCGTCGTGACCGCGGGCACCTCGACGACGCAGCTTTCATTCGAGGCAATTTTCGCGGGCCAAAAGGTGGAGCTTGAGCCCGAGAGCTCCGCGCCAGAACGCGGCAACTGAGGTTATCGCGCGGCCCTTGCTACGCGGTCCGAATGGGCGGTACTCAAGAGATACCAGAGTATCGGTCGCCCTCACATGGCACTAAAGCTCCGAGTACTGAAACAGGAGACTTGCTAAGAAAATGGATTTTACCTGGAGCGCTGAACAAGACGCTTATCGGATGGACGTGCGCAAGTGGCTGGAAGCCAATCGCCCGCAATCTCTCGCGCGGGGCGAGGATGCCGAGGCCGGCGGCGACGACGCAATTTGGCAGCGGCTGAAGGCGTGGCACAAGAAGCTCTATCACGCCGGCTGGGCCGGGCTGACGTGGCCGAAAGAATACGGCGGTCGCGGCGCCACCTTTATCGAGCAGGTAATTTTTCAGCAGGAACTCGGACGCCTCAACCTGCCGATGGGATGCAACGTGCTCGGCGTCATCATGACCGGCCCCGCGATCATGCAATGGGGCACCGACGATCAGAAAAAACGCTACCTGAATCCGATCCTCGCCGGCGACGAGATTTGGTGCGAGGGAATGTCGGAGCCGGGCGCGGGCTCGGACCTCGCGTCGATCCAGTGCAAGGCCGAGCTCAAGGGCGACGAGTTCGTCGTCAACGGCCAGAAGGTCTGGACCACGATCGCGCATCGCGCCGACTTCGTGCAGTTGTTCGTGCGCACCGATCCCGACGTGCCCAAGCACAAGGGGATGAGCGCGTTGCTGGTCGATATGAAAGCGCCCGGCGTGACGGTGCGTCCGCTCAAGCAAATCACTGGCGACAGTGAGTTCAACGAAATCTTTTTCGAAGACGTGCGCGTGCCCAAGGAAAACCTGCTCGGCCCGGTGAACATGGGATGGCAGGTGCTGGTCTCGACCCTGATGCATGAGCGATTCGGAATCGGCGAGACGCTCGGCGGCACCGAGCAGATGCTTCATCAGATTGTCCAGGTCGCCAAGTCGGTGCAGCTCAACGGCCGCCCCGCGATCGAGGACAACGACATTCGCCAGCAAATCGCGCAGTTCGCAATCGAAGCGACCGCGAAGAAATACAACGGCCTGCGCAGCCTGTCGAAACGCCTCAAGGGTCAGCAGCCCGGACCGGAGGCGTCGATCTCGAAGCTGCTCTCGACCGACCTGGGCCAGCGGATGACCAAGTTCATCACGCGCCTGCTCGGCGAGTACGCGCTGCTCGAGCGCCACACTCCGTTCGCCCCCGAGGGCGACTGGATGCGCCGCATCCTGTCGTCGGAGTCGATGACGATCGCGGGCGGCACTTCGCCGGTGCAGAAAAACATGATCGGCGAGCGCATCCTGCAGTTGCCGAAAGGCTGAAGCACATACGATCGCTACCTGGCCGATCCAGACTTTCGGCGCAGCATCATACGGCGACAACACCGGGGATTGACGTGACGCGTCTGCCTTCTTGCGTGACTTGGACCATCGCCGTCGCGATGCTTTTTCTTTTCTCTTGCAAACTGGCAGAGACTTCGGGGTTCGTCACTCACACGATCGAAACCGGTGGTGAAGAGCGCGAGACGAAGGTCGAAGTGCCCGCATCGCCGAGCGGACCGCGGATGATCATCTTCGCGCTGGACGGGGCCGTCCCGGCCGGCATGATGGACGATATCAAAAACCTTCAGATGCCCCACGTCAAAGAGCTGCTGGGCGAGGACGAGGGCGACGGACTTTTCGAGCACGCCTACGCGGCGCCGCACGCTCTGAGCGTGCTGCCCTCGAGCACGATCGCTGATTGGTCATCGATTTTCACCGGCAGCGTGCCGGCGTGGGACGGAATCCCGGGTGACGAATGGTTCGACCGCGAGACCGCGACATTTTTCGCGCCGGTGCCCGTCTCGATGACCGACATCGCCGACAATACCAAGCTGGTGACCGACGACCTCATCGGCCACGAGCTCGAGGTGCCCACCCTTTACGAGCGGCTGCGGCTGAGGTCGTACGTGTCGATGCTATCGGTGCATCGCGGGGCCACTTTCTACACGACGGTCGGCCCGGACTCGCTTTCCAACCTCTTCAGTCATCTGGTGAGAGGCACGCTCGAGGGCCAGGAACCCGAAAAGTCGCTAAGTGGGACCCTCGATCGCGCTTCAGTCGAGGAGCTGATCAAGGCGATCGAGGAACACGGCATTCCGGACTTGCAGGTTGTGTACTTTCCGGGGATCGACATATTCACACACGCCGCCAAGGACCCGCTGAATTCCCAGAAGCGATATCTCGCGCACGTGACCGATGGCGCAATCGGCAAAGTTCTGGAGGAATACAGCAGGCACAATGCGCTGGACAATACCTACGTCATATTCATCGCCGACCACTCGCACATACCGACGATGAATGATGAGAAGCACCGGCTCGGACCCGATGGCGACGACTCACCGTTCAAGGCAGTCGCGAAGGCGGGCTTTCGCGTCCGCAAGGCGTCGCTAATCGTCGGCAACGCGGACAAGGATTTCCAGGCTGTGCTCGCCTATCAAGGTTCGATGGCGAACATCTACCTGGCCGATCGCACCACCTGCCCCAAGGACGACGACAAGTGCAATTGGAAAAAACCGCCGCGCTTCGAAGAGGATGTGATTCCCGTACTGAAGTCGCTCTATCGCTCTAATCGGCGCGGACGTCCGATCGCAGGCCTCAAGGGCAAGCTCGATCTGATTTTCTCGCGTCAGCCGACGGCCACCGGCACGCGCGCGCTACCGTTCGAAGTTTTCGATGGACAGAAACTCGTCCCGATTGACGACTACTTGAGCGAGCATCCTCGTCCCGATCTTCCGGAGCTATCGGAACGCATGCGATGGCTCGGCGCCGGACCGTACGGCAACCGCGCGGGCGACATCGTGCTGTTGCCCAAGGCGTGTATGAATGTGCCGATCCAGAATCGATACTACTTTGCCGGGATGACTCACTACTCATGGCACGGCAGCGCATGCGAACAGGATGGCCACATCCCGTTCATACTCGCGCAGTGGAAAGGCTCAGGCGAGAAGCTGCGATCGATCATGAACAAGTTCGGCGGAGCGACGCCCTCAGAGAGAGAGATGACCCCGCTGGTCGTTTCGATCTTCGGCAAGTGACCGCCGAGGCAGCCTTGCAGGTTGTCTTTTTCTGAAAAGTTCGTCACGTTCACTTCGCAATTGAGAGCTGCGACCGTTGACGTAAAGCTCTCGCACGCCTGGAGGCTTTCCAAGATGGTTCGGAAATCGATTCGCTCGCCTGGTCGCAACCTTGGAATCGTGGTGACGGCGGCAATCTGCCTGGCGATAGCATCGCCGGCGGCCGCTGCGTTTCCCGGCGCGCCTAAATTCGACGGCGCCGACACCGCATGGCTGCTGCTCTGCGCCACGCTGGTTCTGATGATGACGATTCCGGGGCTCGCGCTCTTCTACGGCGGGATGGTGCGGCGCAAGAACGTGCTCTCGACGCTGATGCAGAGCTTCATCCTGGTCGCGATCGTGTCGATCCAATGGGTGCTGTTTGGTTACAGCCTCGCGTTCTCGCCGGGCAGCGCTTTCATCGGCGCGCTCTCGTGGGCGGGGCTCGCTGGCGTCAGCGCGACGCAGCCGTATGCCGCCTATTCGGCGACCGTGCCGCATCAGGCGTACATGATTTACCAATGCATGTTCGCCGTGATCACGCCCGCGCTGATCACCGGCGCGATCGCGGAGCGGATGTCGTTCAAGGGCTTCCTGGTTTTCAGCATCATGTGGGTCACGCTGATTTACGATCCGCTGGCGCATTGGGTGTGGGGAGTCGGCGGGTGGATTCACGATATGGGTGCGCTCGATTTTGCCGGCGGCACCGTCGTGCATATTTCGTCCGGCGTCGCCGCACTCGCCGCCGCGCTGATGGTCGGTCCGCGCCGCGGCTACCGTCACGAGCCAATGCCACCGCACAATCTCACGATGACCGTCACCGGCGCCGGACTGCTATGGGTCGGATGGTTCGGCTTCAACGCGGGAAGTTCACTCGCCGCCGACGGCCTCGCCGTGTCCGCATTTGTCGCGACTCACCTCGGCGCCTCAGCCGCGACACTAACCTGGGTCGCGGCGGAATGGTGGATTGGCGGCAAGCCCACCGTGCTCGGCGCGGCGAGCGGCGCGGTCGCCGGACTCGTCGCGATAACGCCGGCATCGGGCTACGTCGGACCGGGCGCCGCAATTGTCATCGGCGGCGTCGCGGGCGCGCTATGCTACAGCGCGGTGCGAATGAAGTCGCGCTTCGGTTACGACGACGCGCTCGACGTGGTCGGCGTGCACGCAGTCGGCGGAATCTGGGGCGCGCTCGCCACCGGATTGTTTGCCAGCGTGTTGGTCAACGCCGCCGGCGCCAACGGACTGCTCTACGGAAACCCGCGCCAGCTACTCATCCAGGCAACCGCGGTGATCGCGACGATGGCGTTTTCATTCATCGGTAGCACGATTCTGCTCAAAGTGACCGAAGCACTGGTCGGACTGCGCGTGATCGACGAGTCCGAACAGATCGGACTGGATCTCAGCGAGCACGAAGAGGCCGCCTACGCGTTCGAAGCGTGATGAATACCTCCGACGCCACGAAACCGCTGGCCGGGAAAATTACGCTGGTCGCAGGCGCTACGCGCGGGGCTGGGCGCGGGATCGCGACGATGCTCGGTGCGGCTGGCGCGACTGTCATTTGCACCGGGCGCAGTACTCGTGGGAATCCCGCGAATCCGGGCAGACCCGAAACGATCGAGGAGACCGCGGAGATGGTGACCGCAGCGGGCGGAATCGGCGTCGCAATCCGGGTCGATCACACGATCGCGGACGAAGTTCGCGCTCTGTTTGAAAAGGTCGAGCGGGATTTCAGCCGGCTCGATCTGCTGGTCAACGATATTTGGGGCGGCGACGAGCTGAGTGAATGGGGCACGCCGTTTTGGAAACTGGATCCCGGCAAAGGCCTCAAGATGCAGGAGTTGGCGGTGGATACGCATATTCTGACCGCACGCTTCGGCGCGCCGCTGATGGTGCGGCAAAAGTCGGGGCTGATCATCGAAATCACCGACGGAATGCATCTCGACTATCGCGGCAACCTGTTTTACGACCTCGCAAAAATCTCCACGATCCGGCTGGCGTACGCGATGGCCGCCGAACTTCGCAGACACAACGTCGTTGCACTCGCGCTGACACCGGGCTTTTTGCGATCGGAAGCGATGCTGGATGGCTTCGGTGTGACCGAAGCAAACTGGCGCGACGCCGTCGCAAAGAATCCCGATTTCGCCGAGTCAGAGACGCCGGCTTATGTCGGGCGCGCCGTCGTCGCTCTCGCCGCAGACCCAAACGTCGCGGACAAGGCCGGCAAGGTTTGTTCGAGTTGGACGCTGGCACGCGAGTACGGCTTTCGCGACTCCGACGGGCGCCAGCCCGATTGGGGCGCCCACTTCAAACGCATCGTTGATGGCATTCTCGATCGCGGCGGCCCGGCCAACCGAGAAGAACAGTTACGAGTCTGGAGCCGCTACGAACAGATTCGCAACGACCCGCAGAAAGCCGACGAGGCCGCGCGCCTCGCCGCAGCGCTCAATCGCGCGGGCGTGTCGATCCTTCCGTAGTCAGCGCTTGTAGAAGGGATTGCGGTCGGATTTGGCTCGATTGATTTTTTCCTTGAAGAAGGTCGTCAGGTTGGCCTCGCGGTCAATGACCTGAATAATTTCCTGCAGCTCAGTCAGGACGAAAACTCTCTGCACCAGGCCTGTCCTCGCATCCTCGATAGCAGCGGGCGAGAATCCCGAATACGAGATGAAGATTCCCCCGACGTTCGCGCGACCATAGACGCTGACGAGGTGCGGGGCAATTTCCTGCCGGCCAATCGGCTCGTTCCACCACTTCATCTCAACGAGGTAAAGAATCCCGTCAATTTCCACGGCTCCGTCAATCTGCTCTATGATTCCCTGTCCCTCGTCGCCCTTGAGGGTGAACGCCTCCCGGACCAGAAACCCCGCAAAGGAAAACAAGCGGTTGAGGATGCCCTCAAGCTGCTTTCCCCGCTTGTACGGGTCTCTTTCGGCGAACAATTTGTAAAGCGAATCTTTGATGGTCGCGCGTTCCTTGGCTTCCTTCTGTTTCGCTTCAACGCTTGCGGTGTATGCGGCCTGACGCTCCTTGCGCTCCTTTTCCCGTTCCAGATTCATGCGTGTGAAACTGTCCTTGACGTTCACCACCTTCAGAATCTGGGCTACGAGCCCCTGTGCCTTATAGCGGTCGTTCTCGTAACAGGTGGAGAAGTCCTCGAACTCCGACACGCGTTTGATAACCTCTCGCCTCTGCGCCAGGGTCTTGTCTCCACCCTCGTTCAATTGCCGGAGAACGTCGCGCGCGATCTCGTGTTTTTTGACTGAATCCCGGTCGGTCCGAACCTTCGATTGCCAATCAGCCAGGTACGGCGTGGGAGTGCCCGCTCCGCGGAAGAAATCGATTACACCCTGCTTCGATTTGAAGAGGCAGGGGATCACCTCAGTCAACATTTCCAGCAACTCGGGCGGGTAATGATAGCTCTGATCGAGCGAGATGTTGGGTTCAGTGTCCATCGGTCTGCCGAGGAATGAGAACGAGCAGGGCGCTATCTCTGCATTGCCTGGAAGATCATTGGGCCGGCTTCGGCCATCATCTCGCCGAGGATTTCGCTCAGCGGCTTGCTCGGCATCGCGAGCTTTTCCGTCAGCGATTTCATCACCGCCAGGTAGTGCTGTTTCATCTCGGGGCTCATCGTTTCGAGCCTGACATTTTCCATCAGATCGACGAACCGATGCTGAACTTCGACGATCTCGAGGTCGACGGGATCAGTAAACTTTTTTTTGTGAGCCAAGCGACTTACCTCATCGAGAAAACTCAAAACAGGTAGCGGCGGGTGTTGATGCTGATGAGAATTCCCATCGCCGCCATCATCGCGATTAGCGACGAGCCGCCGTAACTCACCAGCGGTAGCGTGATTCCGACTACCGGCAGCATCCCGGTCGCCATCCCGATGTTGACCGCGACCTGCCAGAAGACGATTGCGGTCAGTCCGACCGCGAGCAACGCGCCGAAGCGATCGCGCGCGTGCCTCGCGATCCACGCGCCGCGCGCAATTACGCTCGCATACAACGCCAACAACAGCAGCGTGCCGGCGAGGCCGAACTCCTCGGCCCATACCGCGAAAATAAAATCGGTGCTCTGCTCGGGCAGAAAATTCAAACGCGCCTGCGTCCCTTTCAGAAATCCCTTGCCCATCGGACCGCCGGCGCCGATCGCGATTTCAGATTGGATGATGTGATAACCGGATCCGAGTGGGTCGGCCTGCGGATTGATGAAGCTGACCAGGCG
>PMOH01000084.1 GCA_003161515.1 Deltaproteobacteria bacterium | reverse complement strand
CTCAAAGGTGGCGACGACGCCATGTAGTTGCCGTCAACATAGAAGTTGACCCAACTTACCGGCGCGACGTTTGCCACCACGACCAACACGCTGCCGGAAACGGTCGCGCCTGATTTCGGCGCCGTTATACTCACGGAGCCGGCCGGTGTGGGAGTTCCCGCAGGTGTTGGTGTTACCGTCGGTGGAGGAGGCGTCGGAGTCGGCGCTATTGTCGGTGTTGGTGTCGGCGACGATCCATTGCTGACTTTCAGATTGATCGAGGTAGTCGCGACCAACGCATTGCTGCTGTTGTACCCATTGACCGAGATAGCATGCAGACCGTTGGCAACGCCGGTCGAGTTCCAGGCCATCGTGAAAGGCGGCGATGATGCGACCCAGCCGCCGTCAACGTAGAAATTGACCCAACTGACCGAGCTGACCGACACCGCAATTGATACCGTGCCGGAAACCGTAGCGCCGCTCGACGGCGACGTGATGCTCACGTGACCACCCGTTGGCGTGGGCGTCGAAGTCGGAGTCGCTCTATTTTTCACCCGAACCAATCTGGAGGAGGTTCCCAACAGCTCGCTGGTCGAGCTGTAGGCCTTTGCAGAAATCGTGTGCATGCCGTTAGAGGCATCGTTCGTCAACCACGAAATCGTGCCGGGGGTCGAAGCCAGATAGGCACCGTCCACGTAAACCTTTACCAACGCAGTGTTGGATTTCATCAAGAGCGAAATCGGTACTGTGCCACGCACCACGCTGCCGCTGCTGGGCGAAACGATCTTCACCTCGACGGCGGCCGCTTCCATGGCCGCTCCCAGCTCGAGCGTCAGGAACCCACAGAGGAAAATTGCGATTAGACCGGCAAGACTGTAGCTGCCTTTTAATCCGCGCATAACACATCGCCCTCCCCAGGCGTGCGCAAATTTGCTCTCGCGGGCAGCATCGGGCCGGCTTCGGCGAGACGGTGGAGGAGCACACATCACCGCTCCGCCGGACTAACGCCGACGCACTTCCGCGGCTTAGGCGCGGGCTATTTCAGTGGCGTGATACCTTCGGCAGGTCAGAAAACGAAACTCTATCTGGACAGGTTCCCCCTATCTCGACAGGTCTCTCCCCTGCGGACCTGGACTCACAGCCTCAGAGCCTGAAACTCCCCTCGCATTTGTATTTCCAGACCTGCCAGGCAGCGCCGGCTCTGGATTGGTGCCAACGATGTGAGACCGGCGCGCCTGAACCTAGTAACGTTGCGACGCCACGACGCATCGCGCGGGCAAGAGTATCAGACGAATACTAGTGGTTCAACTTTCTCAAGCGCGGCTCAATTCTTTTTTTGTATATTTTCTATAGTATGTAGTTTTTACAATTTTGTATATTTTACAATTATAGCGCCGTAAGTACTTGCGACCGTAAGTATTTCACCTCTCACCAAGTTAGTAATGCAGTTACTAACCCGAACTACTACTTCGAGTCGGATGACTAGCTAATCGCACGGTTGATTTTCAGAGCTAGTGTTCCGCAGCTTGATCGCCGGGATGATCGTTGGCCGCTTGCCACTCGGCGAAACTTTCACGGCGGTCGTTCATATAGAATATCGGTGAATCGCCCCAATTGTTGTGATCGAATCTACCGCCGGCATTCGCTTCGAGCACCGCGTGCCCCGCCCGGCTCACGATATTGTTCCTGACTGTCGCCGGCTTGATCAGGTAGATGCCGGTGAGCACGCTGGAAATCGAATTACCGACGATCGTCGCTCCTGAAGTACCCGCGTCGATTTGAATCCCCGAACCGCGCCCGGGCACTGAGCCGCTGACGTTGTAGATCACGTTATTCTCTATCACGCCGCCGGCGCAGTATTCCTGGTAGATGCCGTTGGCCTCGTCCGCCTCATGCGCAGTATTGCCGCGAATGAGCACCGACGCCGAATGCTTGGTATCGAAGCCGTTGTGATTGAAATGCTCCGCGTGATTGCCGATGATCTTCGCGCCATCGGCCATCTGCGAATTGATCGCGTTACCATGTCCGCCGCTGTATGCAATCGTGTTGTCGATAAACTCCGGCGCCGTATTCAGCTCCACATGTTCGTCGAAATGGATCGCGTTGTAGTATTCACCGCCGTCAACCCGTCCGGTCCCGGTCTGTCGCACAGTATTGTTTCGTATGACTACTCCAACCGGCCCGCGTCCATTTTCGGCATTCGAATAGAAGTAGATCCCGTATCCGCCGGTACGCTCGAATGCGAGACCATCGACGACGATGTTCCCCTTCTCGCCTTCATCTGCGGTCGCATTCATTCCATAAATCCGCACCGCAGCCTCCACCGTGTGGCTCGCGGGATTGGAACCGTCCTCCAACTGCACATACAGATCCGACGTCGCCGGATTCCAATACCAGCTGCCTGCGGTCATCGGTCCCACTGCGCACAGACCTGACGCCTCGCACGACTCCCCGGCTATGCAGCAAGCGCGCGTCAGACCCCAACCGGGTCCTCCATCGACATAAACGTTGTTCGGCTTCTGACAGTGCGCCCGATAGATAGAAGCGTTGCTCGAGCTCCATCCCGTAACGACATCGCTGCCGCTGATGACGGGCGCCGCGCCGCTGCCGTACGCCGTAAAGGTAACCGGATGGCCGATTGACCCGCCGTTGCGCGGTTCCAGCGTCTCGCGCCAGACCTGCCCGCGCCGAAAATAAACCGTATCTCCGGGCTCGAGTGCGATCGAATTTATTTTTCCGATCGTGCGCCACGCGGCCGATGGACTCCGGCCCGAATTGGAATCGTCACCCGTGCTCGAGTCGAGATAGTAGGCGTGCGACGATTCAACCGTGGCTCCGACGCGCGTTTCAACCACGTACGCCAGCGTCACCACGATCAGCAGCGCTCCGGAGAGCCAGCTCAGCGACTTGATTTTCGCCTCACGAGGCATGCCTCCCCTGTAGCGCGCGGACGATCGGAGTTTTCGATTCTTCAACCACTCTCGCGCGCGCGGACGCTTGTGCGCGGGCAAAGAGCCGCTCGCGCTCGAGCATCATCCACACCAGCGCCATCATGACGCCGGCGAATGAGCGAAAGTCCACGACCGACTCCGTCGTATTCAGCATCACCATCGGCACCATCGCCAGCGGTACCAGCGATCTTAACTTCCACGGATCGCCATTCGGAAAAAAGCAACTGACCATCGGCCGCAATGTAAGAAACGCCCAGAACAGAAGCGCCGGTATCCCGAGACTCACCGCGCGCGAGAGATAGCCGTTGTGCAGCGACGACTGGTAGCCCATGCCCCAGACCGCGTCCCAGCCCTGGAAGAACGGACTCAGGAGAATCTGGCCCTCGACCTCGTAGCCGTGTCCCAAAAGCGGGCTCTCCTTGACGCTGCGAACTCCAAAATCCCACGCGACCTGCCGCCCCGTGAAGCTCGCTACGTCGCCCCGATCGATGTACTCGTGCATGCTCGGAATCATGTGCGCGACTACGTAAAAAACCCCGAACATAGCCACGACGCCGATAATTCCCCTGGCTCGATATCGCCACACCAGGTAAAGCGCGATTCCAATACCCAGTCCGATAATTGGCGTTCGCGAGTCCGCCATAACCGCCTGCACCAGCGCGCCAATCATAGCCGCTGCCGTCAGCCCCTTCTTCCATCCTCGCGCGACTGGCCAATAGCCAAATCCTGCGCCGATGGTCGCGAGCATCAGGTTGCCGAGCTCATTTGGCTCGGTAAGAAATCCCACGAACCGCAGCATGCCGCTATCGGTATCAGGCTGCCAGGCCGTGTCCGGCTGAATAAACATCGCAAGGTAGTTGACCGCGACCACAACTCCAAGACCGGCGAGTAGAACTCCCATCATCCGTCGCGCGTCGTCTGCGCTCCTGACTTCCGTAGCTATCGCGCACATCGCCAGGAACGGCAGGATCGCCGCGAATGCCCGGCCGAGTGAGACTGTCGGCAGGATCGAATACGAGACGCTGAACAACGCCCAAATCAGATAAATCGAATAGTCACGAAATCCGCCCTGGCGCAGAATTCCCGACTTCCACAGCCTGGGAATAAACGGGAGAATGAACAACAGGCCCAACGGATATCGTACGATGGCGCCAATCTTCTCGTCTGAACTTGCCGCGAAGTAGCTGGCCGCCACCGCCTCGATCAACACGATGACGATTAGCAGCCCGCCGACATGATGGCTCGTGTAGCGAATTGCGTACGGCAAAATCACGGCCGCCGCGATTGCAAGCGCGACTAGTCCGCCGCCTTCCGGATGAGTCACCAGAACGAGGATCAGCAATCCGACTGCCGCGGCCACCAAGTATTCGAAATGTCGAATCGAGAGCCCAAAAATCTGCGTACGACGATCGCCGCTGTCATCGAGGACTCTCGACCACTGCACCTCGGTGACGCGATCGCGCGGGGACGTTTGTAATTTTTGCAGCATGGCCGTGCTGGAAAAGCAACGAAGATGCCATCCGTCTGGATCGTGTGACTTCGTTCTGCTGGTTGACCTTGAGCGGTGAGATGGCCGGTAAATTTAGACCTACGCGGAGCGAATTTATTTCACGACTACACACTTACACCCATTACTCATTCGAGGTCGCCTGACGTGTCGCGTCGATATCATCGTCAAAAAACTCCGACGACAATTAGATTTTTCTGCTTGAGTCTTCCCGGCTCTTTCGCTTTGCTCTCCTGTCAATAATCGGCACAAGTTCTGCATATCTTTTGTGCGCTTAAGCAGCGGCCAAAGAGAGGACTGCGAGAGTACGTAAAAATTTCGGCATTTTGGCTCCGGTGGGTTGCGGCTGACCGAATAGCTCCCCACCACGACGTAGGCCAGATCCCGCGCCCGCCCGGAGCCGTTCCATACACACCCAGTGCCCTTCGCGAGCCCTAAGCGACGGCACTCCAGAGCCGGCAGGGGGGTGCCAATGTATTTTCGGCGCGCGACGATTGCACTAACGGTAGCGTTGGCGATGCTCAAATTTGCGCCGCCGGCCAGTGCCGATACGGTTTCTGTCTATTGGGACAATGTCGCCTTCAACCACATCCAGCAGACCGGCTTTCAGCCACAGCTAGCCACGCGAATGATCGACGTGATGCATGCCGCGATGTACGACGCGTGGACGGCTTATGATCCCATCGCAGTGCCATCGCGATCCAACGGCATCCTGAAACGCCCGCCCGAAGAAAACACCGACGCCAATAAAATCGAGGCCATCAGTTTTGCCGCGCGCAAGGCGCTGGTCGATCTGCTGCCCTCGATGGCCCAGAGCATTGACGCCGCGCTCTCAAGACTGGGCTACGACCTTGAAGACGCCGACAGCGCTGACACCGCGACTCCGGCCGGGATCGGCAATGTCGCGGCCGAGGCGGTGGTAGCACGTGAATACCGCGGCACTGACTCTCCTCACTACTTCGCCGTCATGAAGCCGGACTCGAGCGACGATTCCAATGAATGGCAACTCGATTGGAGTCGTGTAGTCTCGGCAGACGGTGGGGGGCACTGAAATAATGGCAATGAAAATCGATTTCGTCGGACATGCGGGCCTTGTCGTCGAGTGCTCTGGCACCTCGATCCTGATGGACCCATGGCTCTCCGGGAAAATTTTCAATAACTCATGGACCCTGCGTCCCGATCCGGTGCTGGATCCCGCGCTTCTGGATCGGGTTGACTACCTATGGATATCCCATGAGCATCCCGACCATTTTCATTTCCCAACCTTAGGTTCATTTCCCGACTCCTTCAAACAGCGTGTAACTGTCCTTTTTCAGACTCGCGATTCCGCTAAGATAGTCGCTGCTTTCAAGGGCATAGGCTATCAACGCTTTCGGCTGCTGCCTCACCGCGAGATAGTGCCGCTGACAGAAGGATCAAACGGCGCGAAGGTCTATTGCTACCACGCCGGCCTGATGGACTCCGCTCTGGCAGTAATCGACGATCAACAAGTAGTACTCAATGAAAACGACGCCCGCATCAGCACTCCCGAATGCCGCCTGATTCTCCAGGACCTGAAACACGTTGACGTCCTGCTTAGCCAGTTTTCGCTGGCTGCCTATGCCGGATTCGAACCGCCCGAGCGCTACTTGCCCGAGCGCGCGAAGCAGGTCCTTCGCAACATGTCGGAGGTTCATCGCGCACTCGACGCCAAAGTCACGATACCGTTCGCGAGCTTCATCTACTTCTCGAGCGAGGATAACAAGTACGTCAATCCGTTCGCCAATACCGTGAACGATGCCTATAACTATCTGAGTCAGCAGGGCCAGACCGCGGCAGTCCTATATCCTGGCGACAGTTATGAAGTCGGCGCGACCTACGACTCGTCGCCAGCGTTGCAACGCTACCGTTCACTGCCCAAATGGGATGAACTACCCTACGACCCAATCGAAACAAAACCTCTCAGCGATATTTTCGACGCTTATAAGGCGATGGCCGATCAAATCCGCGAGCGCTATCCGCGGGCGCTGCTATGGATGTTGCGCCCCGTGACCATAAGGATCCCGGATCTCGATAAGACTGTTGAGTTTTCGCTAGCGAGCGGACGAATAGCGGAAGTTCAAGAGTCTTATCAGCCGGACCTGGCTATCAACTCTCAGCCGCTATGGTTCGGATTCAAGTTCCCATTCGGAATTCAGACCCTGGGAGTCTCCGCCCGCTTCAAGCTTCTCCAGAATTTCCGAAACTGGAAAATGCACCGAATACTCTTCTCATTAAACAACGGCGGCGTTTACCTGAAGCCCAAGTACGTCTTCACCACCGACTTCATGAACTACGTCCGCACCCGCCTGGCCGGCGGCATGACCCAAGCCGTCCACTACTACCGCACCTCCCTCTGACCCTTTGTCCTTGTGTCATTCTGAGCGAAGCGAAGAATCGAAATAACCTCCCCTTGTCCGAGGGGAGGTCGGCGCGCGCCAGTGAAAATAGGAGTGCGACGGGAGAGGTGCAGCGCGGGCAAATTCAACACGCTTAGTGGTGCTCGCCATCTTGCCCCCGCCCCTGAGAGCAAAGTAGTGCGCTGCGCGCAACTTTGCGATTAGTACTGGGTGCAG
>PMOH01000140.1:3647-7820 GCA_003161515.1 Deltaproteobacteria bacterium | reverse complement strand
TGATCGTCGGGGCCGAGCACGGTCAGCGACGAGGTGGTTTCAGTCTGGCCGTAGGCGTTCACGAAGCCGACTTTTTTCGGGAAGACTTCGATCGCGCGACGGATGACTTGCACCGGCATCGCAGCGCCGCCGTAAGCCAGGTTGGTCAGGGTCGAGAGATCGGTCTTCGGGAATGCGGGATCGTCGATGATTTGTTTCATCATCGTGGGAACGACGAAGGCGTGCGTGACGTGCTCGCGCGCGACGAGATCGAGCCATGCTTTGGCGTCGAACTGCGGCATGATGATCAGCTTGCGGCCGGTCCAGATGTTGGTCATGTACGCGGTGGTTCCCGCGATGTGGTAAAACGGCACGCACACCAGCGCGACGCCGCGATCGGTGCCGTCAGCCATCTCGACGTTGGCGGTCACGTAGGCGGCGAAATCGCGGAAGCGCAACTGCACGCCTTTCGGCAGCGAGGTCGTCCCGCTGGTGTACATCAGGATTGAAATGTCCTCGTCCTCGACTTCAGCTTCGGATTCGTCGGGATCGGCCTTTGCGATCAGATCGGAGAGGCGCGGCAATCCGGCGGTGCCTTTGCCGAGCGCGACGATTTTGCTTGCGCGCAGACGGGGCTGAATCTTTGCGATCAATTCGAGATAGCGATCGCCGACGAGCAACGCTTTCGCGTCGGCGGTGTTGATCATGTATTCGAGCTCGGCATCCTTGGCGCGATAATTCAGCGGCAGGAACGTGAGCCCGGCCTTGGCGGCGGCGTAGTAGCATTCGATGTAGAGGTCGGAGTTGGTGTCGAGGACTGCGATCACGTCGCCATGCGCGAGGCCGAGCTGTTTGAAGACCGCGCACAGGCGCCCGACCTGGTCGTTGAGATCCGCGTACGTAAGGCGGCGCTGGCCGAAGACCAGGATTTCCTGGTCGGGCACGATCGACGCAGGGATCGTTACGAAGTTGACGGTGTTCACAGCGCGCTTCCTCGCCTCCAGAGCCGTTGTTCGAGTTCGAGTCCTTGTCGAAGCGGCAGGTCGAGGCCTTCCCAGACCGCGCGCTTCAGGATCGCGGAGCGCTCGCGGCTGACTCGGGCAAACGCGCGGGCGATCGTGAGCGCGCGGCGATCCAAATCGGCCAACGGAACCACTTCGGCGACCATACCTACAAGTAACGCGTCTTGGGCGTCAATCCAACGGCCAGTGAGGCATAGGTCGAGCGCGCGGCCGAGGCCGAGGCGGCGCGCACAGGTCTGCGTGCCGGCGACGCCTGGAATCATGCCGGCGCCGGTTTCAGGAAGTGAGAGGCGGGTGTCGTCGGCGGCGATTGCGACGTCGCAGAGCAGCGCCATCTCGAGTCCACCGCCGACGGTGTAGCCGTGGATAGCGGCGATGGTCGGGATGGGCAGCGCGCGGAGCATCCCCCACACGTCGCGGCGAAAGCGGACCCATCGCGCGACGATGGGCGACGGCGCCATCCCGAATTCGGCGAGGTCGCCGCCGGTCGAGAAGGCCTGGCCAGCGCCGCGCAGGACCATCGCGCAGACGTCGCGGTCGTCGTGGATGGCGGTGAGGATTTGGAACAGCGCGTCGCGCATCGCCATGTTGTAGGCGTTGAATTGCGCGGGGCGATTCAGCGTGACCCAAGCGACCGGGCCGCGCTTGTCGTAGAGAACCGCGCTCGAACCGTTGGTCTTCGCGGCCATCAGCTGGAACGGAGATCGGCGGTGTCGCTGCTGGCGGTTGCGGGACGACCGCGCTCGTAAACCACGCGGCCGGCGACGATGGTGATATCGACGGTGAGGTTCATCAAGTCGGCGGGGGTGAGAGTGAACGGGTCGCGCGGCATCACGACCAGATCGGCGAGACGGTCAACCGCGATGACGCCGGCGTCTAGACGCGCGAGGCGCGCAGCTTCGGTGGTGAACAGGGCGAACGCGTCGGGCATCGAGAGCGCTTCGGCGGGCGCGAGCTCGACGCCGTCGATAGTCGCGCGAGTCACAGCGGCGGCAATCGCGGCGAACGGGCGAGCGGGCGTCACGGGCGCGTCGGTCGCGCCGACCAGGTGAACGTTGGCGTCCTTGAGACTGCGCGCGCGATAGAGATGCGCGATGAGGCCGGGATCGTCGGCGTACTTTGGGCCGCGAAAATAGATAAAGCCGGGGTTGGTGACGACCCACACGTTAGCGGCCATCAGGCGGTCGATATAGTCGGGAGTGATGATGCCGCCGTGCTCGATCCGAAAGCGCGGCATCTCGTGCTTGGCGGAGAATTGCGACTTGGCCGACTCGATGGCGGCGAGCGCCTCTTCCAGCTCTTCGATCTCAGTGACGTGAAACGCGCAATCGAGACCGCGCTCGAGCGCGCGACGGACTGGACGCGAGAGGCCGGCGGGATCGTACTGAAAGCCGGGCATGAACTTCGCGCCTGCCAGACTGATGCCCGCGGCGCGGGCCAGCAGCGCGCATCGATCGGCGGCGTCGAGATGCTGGCCGCCGATCATCATGCCGACGCGCTGGCATATCGCGTTGGATTGCACCAGCTTGGCGAACTGCTCGACTTCGACGGGGCCGTTGCGGGTGGTGGCGTCGGTGAATGCGGTGACCCCGGCGGCGGCCATTTCGCGGCTCATGATCCGCGCGCGCGATTCGGATTCGGCGGCAGTCACGAGCGGAAGATGATCCGACAGCCACGTTTCCATCCCGACGACGAGGCCGGTGAGCTTGCCGGCGGCGTCGCGAATCATGTTGGCGCCGTGGGGCGCCGTGAAATCGGGAGCTTCGAGGCCAAGCAGCGCGATCGCGCGCGAGTTGAGCCAGGTCGCGTGGAGAGTCTGATGCCGCAGGCGCAGCGGATTTTTTGGCGTCGAGTGATCGAGCTCGGCGCGCGTAGGCCCGCGCTTTTCGAGCATCAGCGCTTCGTCGCATCCGAAGGCGCGCAGCCAGTTGCCGGGCGGAGTCTTGCCGGCGGTGAGGCGCAAGTCGCCGAGCAGATCGCCGACCGTGCGGCATCGCGCAACCGAAAGACCGGTGGCGGCGGCGGCAGCCTCGCGAAAATGGATGTGCGAATCGATGAAGCCGGGGGCGACGACGCGTCCGGCGAGCTTGACCAGATGAGTTTGCGGACCGACGAACGGTTTCAGATCCGCAAACTTACCGTGCGCGGCGATCGAGCCGCCGGAGATTGCGACCGAATCGCTGCCGGGATGGCCGAGGACGAGACCTTCGTGCAGGACCAGGTCGGCTTTCCCGGAGGCAACTGCCACTAGTCGGAACTTGGAAGCGGCTTGGCTTCCTTGATCTTCATCTCGATGTCGCAACACTCGAGCGGGCCGGTGCCGGCCTTGTTGCAGAGCACCTCGGTGCCGCACTTTTCGCACATGTAACGCTTACCGAGCACATTAGGCATCTGATGGTCTCCTGATAAACTTAAAGTATCGCTTCAACTCGTCAATTCTGCGCGAACGGCAACTCGGTCACGGTCGCGACGCCGCCCTCGCCTACTTTCAACTCCGTCCCGGGCGTCCAGGCGCTGTGATGCAAAATCGCAAGCCCAATCGCGTCGAACCGCGGCGAGCGTACGGCGCTGGTCACGCGGCCCACTTCTTTGCCGTCGAGACTGAGCATCGAGCCTGCCGCCGGGACGTCCATTGTATTGAACTTAAGTCCGAACATCCGTTTTTTCAAACCGCCGCGCGCAGTCGCCCGCTCGATAGTCTCCTGCCCGAGGTAGCATCCCTTGTTGAACGAGATCGCGCGATTGAGGCGCGCTTCGAGCGCGATGGTTTTGTCAGTGGTATCGACGCCGACGCTCGCGACGCCGTTTTCGATGCGGATCATTTCGAGCGTCGCAGCGTCGATGCGGCGAGAACCCGGGACCTTCGCCAGAATTGCGGCGATGGTCGAATCGAGGGAGTCGCGCGGAACGATCACGGATACAGCGGGGCCGCCGAAGCGAGGGAGGTTGCCGATGATCGAGCTGCCGGCTGCGACGAAGGTCCATGGTGCGCGCGGGGATTCGGTCGCGTCGAGAGCGGAGGATCCTTCGACGTCGATGACGGCGAGATTGGCAGCATCCTCGAACTCCACGTCGTCGGCAACGAGCAATTTTTCGAGATGCGCGTGCGTGCGCGTCCATGCTTCGGCGTCGATGTCGAGGATGAGCGCGTCGGTAGTTGCCCAGATGAACG
>PMOH01000140.1:0-3598 GCA_003161515.1 Deltaproteobacteria bacterium | reverse complement strand
TCGGGATGCGGCATGTAGGATCAAGATACTACAAGGTGGGTACCCACCCCTAGGGTATAGGGTGGCGCTGGTCCGCGGCGGTGTTGCGTATCGGGAACCTAACCCCTAACCCCTTCCCTCGAAGGAAGGGGAACAATCGTGTACGAAGGGAACGATCGCGGAGGGTTTCTTTCGGCTAGGTTCAACGGTGGGAATTTGACTATAATTTTAAACTGTCGGTAGGGGGAATTTTATGGGCGCTTTTATTCTTGGATTGATTGTTGGTGCTGGTGGGGCGCTTGCACTTTTCATCTATGACGAGGGAGATTTGTTTCTGAAGCTCTCTCGACGGATTAAGCAGACCGCAGAACGTTATCGGGAAACGCCGTAGCGCAGCCAAGGTTAGAGGGGTGATCAATTTCGTCGCGCATAGAGCCGGCGCGCGAGTGACGCGTCGAGGATCTGCCGCATGGCGGATTGCGTTTGCGATTACGTTGATCGCATTGGCAGCGTTCGGCGGCACATCGCGACCAACCTTCGCGCAGGACGCGCAGGCGCAGGCGCTCGAGTTGAGCGACCATGCGTTCCAGATGCTCAATGCGATCAATGCGTCGTCCACCAAAGCCGGACCGATCCTCGCGCCCGTGGCCAGCCTGGCGGGCGATGCGCAAACGCTGTCGACCGCTCTGAGTGCGCATGACAACGCTTCCGCGAGCGGCGCGATGGCGTCGATACTCAGCGATCGCGACAAGATAGAAGCCGCGGCGAAGATTGCGGGCGGTCAGTATCCCGAGCAGTGGACCAGTATCAGGGAAAAAATCGCGGCGCTCGAAAAGCAGGTAACTCCGGTGAAGGGCGCCGTCGCGAGCAGCGAGGTACCGGAATCGCATGCGTCGGTCGCGCCACCTGCGGGAGAGAAGATGCCGGACGCGCCGAAGATCGAAATCGCGTCGCGGGTGTTCACCGGCGGAACGGCAAGAGTGAAAGGCTTCCTGCAAGGTACCGATCTCAAGTCGGCGGGGATTTTCGACGGCGACACGAAGACCAGGGATATCGACGTCGCGAGTACGCCGGGCGAGCAGCGAATCAATTTTGATTTTTCAATTCAGCAGCCGTCGGCGACACAATCGATCCGCGTCGCGGATGTTTACGGGCGCGAGGCGCAGGCGTTGGTCACCCCGGACCCGGCGGCGGTCGGCCCGATGAAGGGCAGCGAAGAGATGATCGAAGTCGATCCGGGCGCGAGCGCGTCGCGAGGCGAAGCGGGGCCGTTGGCGGACAGTCCGATCGCGTCGGCGGGTCCTTCACGCGGTGACAACACTGCCGAGATTGCGCGACCCGGCGATGCGCTCTCGCCGTCACGGCGGCATATCGACGCGAACTCGTCGCTCGGGCCGCTGACCAACGTGCAGATCAACGTGATCGACACGGAAGAATCGATGTCGGCGCCGGGAAATGTTGAAGTTATCGGACAGATTTCCGGGCCGGGCGTGCGTCATGCGGGAGTTTACGTCAACGGACGGCTGGTCAAATCGATACCGGTAAGCACCGGCGGCTACAGCGCGTTCGACCTGACGTTTCCGATGCCGGCGGGCAGCGACGCGAGAATTCGCGCGTACGGCAACGGTGACAACTTCGTCGAGGCGTCGATCGACACGGTCGGTGGCGGCAGCGGGATGACGGCGTATCGCAATCCGCCGATGTACGCGGCGCCGTATGGCGCATATCCGCCGTCGCCGTACCCGTCCAATCCGTACGCGTACGCGAATCCGAATCCATATGCGCCGGGATACAATCCGTACGCCCCGGGCTACAATCCGTACGCGCCGAATCCGTATCCCTATGGATATCCTCCGCCCGGCTACGGCACGCCACCATACGGCACTACGGCTCCGACGAAGCCGTGGTACAGCAAGCTGTTTCACTAAGGACCGCTTCGCGATTTTCAGAAACCGGAACCGGCTTCGCGTGCGCGAAGCTGTCCGAGATCCTTCCTGCCGCTCGCGTTGCTCGCTTCGTCAGGATGACACAGGAGAAGAACGACCGAATCGCGAACTTGCCGCGCGCCCTGGGCTTGCGTAGAATTCGCTCCTTAACCTTCGTTCTTATCGAGAGTGTCCAAGCAATGCTGATTCAAGCGACGCAACTGCGCCCGGGTATGATTGTCGAGTACAACAAGGACCTGTGGCGGATCATGACGATCACGCATATCACGCCCGGCAACTGGCGCGGGATGGTGCAGACCAAGCTGCGCAATATCAAGACCGGATCGCAAACCGAGAACCGGTTCCGCTCGGAAGATCGCGTCGAGCGGGTGATCCTGAATCAGAGCAAGATGCAGTTCCTCTACCAGGACGGCGACGATTTCCATTTCATGAACACCGAGAACTACGAGCAGATCACGATTCCCAAGGAGCTGATCGAGGACGTGGTGGGATTTCTGACGCCGAACCTCGAAGTCGAAGTCGAGTTCTACGAAACGACGCCGCTCAACGTGACGCTGCCGAAGACGGTCGCGCTCAAGGTGGTGCAGACCGACCCGGGAATGAAGACGGCGGCGGTGAACAATACGCTCAAGCCGGCGACGCTCGAGACCGGGATGACGATCAACGTGCCGCATTTCGTGGCCGAAGGCGACACGATCACGATCAACACCGAGACGAAAGAGTACCTGTCACGCTCGAAATAGCGCGGTCCGCCAGTGAATAGCGCGGGGCAAACATATAGAAGTGCTGCGCGCGATAAGAAGGCGGCGGTGCCAGAGCGCGCGCGGCCGCATCCGCTGCGCTTCGGGCCGAATCTCTACATCGCAAATACGCAGCCGGGCTTCGAGGGAATCGCGGCCGACGAGATCGCGGGACGCGTCGCGGGTGCGCGCGAGATCACGCGGCGGGTGGTGCCCGATCGCGCGGGGATGACAATTTTCTTCGCGCCCGCGGCAGAAAAGCTCGGCATCATCCGCACGGCAGAAGACTTGTTCGGGCTGGCCGGCTATCGCGCAGGCATCGGGCCCGAGAACAAGGAGCTGGATAAAATTCGCGGCGCGGCGCGCGAGGCGCCGCTGGTCGAGCCGGCGCTCGCGGCGCGGGTTAAGGTCTCGAAGGGGACGCGCGCTGGCCGCAGACTCAAGTTTCGCGTGATCGCGCGGATGGCCGGCGAGCACGAATATCGGCGCGTCGATTTTCAGCGCGCAGTCGAGCGGGGGATTCTCGAGCGCAGCGATCACACCTGGCGGCTGGAAGAAGAGGACGCCGACGTCGAGTTGTGGGCGACGATGATCGATGCGGAATTTTTCCTGACGGTGCGGCTCAGCGACGACAGGATGCGGCATCGCGAGTACAAGACGGCGCATCGACCGGCGTCGTTGCGCCCGTCGAGTGCGGCGGCGCTCGGATGGCTGTCCGAGCCGCGCGAGGACGACGTCGTGCTCGATCCGTTTTGCGGCGCGGGAACAGTGCTGATCGAGCGGGCGCATCTCGGGCGCTATGCGATGCTGTTCGGCAGCGATCGCGATGCGGCGGCGCTCGCGGCGGCGCGCGAGAACGTTGGCGCGCGCTACAAGCCGGTCCAGCTTGAGAACTGGGACGCGGGCGCGCTTCCGCTCGGCGATGCGAGCGTA
>PMOH01000467.1 GCA_003161515.1 Deltaproteobacteria bacterium | reverse complement strand
CGCAGCCGCTTCACGCTCTCGCGAGTGACGCCGCAATGGAGCGTCATGTAATCGACGCCCTGCCGCGCCTGCCGCTCGATCACGTCGAGAAAGTACTCGGCCTCCATCTCCATGATCGAGCGTTCCGATCCGAGCTGATAAATCGGCACCGTGCCGAGTATCACCGAGCATCGCGACAGAAGCTCGACGCGGATTTTGTCGAGGTCAGTGCCGGTCGAAAGATCCATCACCGAGTCGGCGCCGTAGCGGACCGCGGTGTAAAGTTTCTCGACTTCTTCTTCGATCAGCTGATGGAAGTTCGACGCGCCGATGTTGGCGTTGACCTTGGTGCGGAGCCCCTTGCCGATTCCGATCGCCCTGAAATCGTGATGGATATTGTGCGGGATCACGACCTCACCGGTTGCGACCAGCGCGCGAATTTCTTCGGGCGCGAATCCTTCGTCCTCGGCAACTTCGGTCATCTGCCGGGTAACTATATTTTTGCGGGCGGCTTCAATCTGGGTCATCGCGTCACCTCCGCGGCCATGCTCGACGCCGGCCTTGGATCTTAAAGTATAGCTCAATCGTCGCCGTACTCGATGCCGTTCTTCTCGCACAGCGCGCGCAGTTGCTGGATCATCCGCTCCGCGCGCGCCAGGTGCGCCACCGCAATAAAGTTGGCCAAGCCCACCAGCGCCAATGCGCCCGTCGCCCAGTACATGTGACTGAGCACGTCGCCGCCGTGAATCACGCCGACGCCCTTGGCGTAGGCGATGAACAAAACGATCAGGCCCGCCAACGTCAGGCCAATAGTCACTCGCGTCATCGGGTTACTTGCCGCTGCGCACCGAATGCCGGTCGATCGCGGTGAGGTCGTCGATACGGTCCGGCGCTTCCGCGTAATGCTTGGGCGCTTCGCGATTGGTGTAGGTCTTCATCTCCGGGCGCTGCGGATCGTAAACCGCCGCGTCCTGCTGTTTGTACCACTCGAGCATCTCGTTCATGTTGCCGTCGCGGCCCTTTTCGGCCAGCACGCGCGAGCGATGCATCAGCAGTTCCTTTTGCTCGACGAAATCCTTGCGATCGAAACCCCAGATGCGCGGATGAACGTAGGTGTCCATCCGAATCGCGTCGCACGGGCACGCCTCGACGCACAGCCCGCAGTAGATACAGCGCAGGGTGTCGATCTCGTAGCGCACCGGAAATTTCTCGACGTACGGATCGGGCGACTCGCCCGCCTCAATATAAATGCACTGCGCGGGGCACGCGGTCGCGCACAGAAAGCACGCGGTGCATCGCACGCTCGAATCTTCGCGCAGCGTCAGCCGATGACTGCCGCGAAAATGATCGGGATAATGCTTGCGCTCCTCGGGATACTGCGTGGTCGAAGTCGCGTTCACGTTCTTCTTCATCCCGAACAGATGAGCAGTATGCAGCATGAGGTTGCGCGCGAAGTGATAGTTGGTAATCGCAAGACCTCGCAGGATTTCGGGGATATAAATCCGCTCCCAGAAGGTCATTTGTTCGCTTCGCTGCATCTCTAAACCAGCACCAAATCCATTGTGTGAACGGGGTTTTGCGCGATCGTCGCAGACTCGCCGGACTCCGATACCAGACTATAAGGAGTCCTCGGAATTGCAGTCAAGTTAGGTTCACGGCGACGCTTCAGGCTTCGTCGCAGGCGCGGACGGCTTCAACCACGCGTGATGGTAGTAGCCATTCTGGTCGATGGTCGGCGGAACCGGAGTCGAATCGGCGCTGCCCCAATGAGCAGCCTCGGAACGGAACGGAAGTGAATCGTCAACGCCAGGACCCTCGTCTACTTCCACCGGAAAGCCCTCGATTTTCGACGGCAGTTGCCGCGTCACCGCATCAACGTTCTTCTGATCGTCAACCTCGATAAGAATCGCAGCCTCATTGCGCCCATCGAGTTCGCCGGTGACAACGGACATGTGCGGGATTTTCATCAGCTCCGCACTATGCCGCTTGGCCGCCGCCTCGGCATCGCGCAAATCCTGCGCCGCCTGCTCCTGCTCCAGCGTCTCCGCCCAAGCATTCCGCACAACGCCCGCCAGGAGCGCAATCGCAACCAAAGCCGCCGCAATTTTTCTGATCTTCACTGTTAAAATCTAAAATACAAAAATCCGGTCCCAAATCCGGTCCTAAAAATCCGGTTCCCCTTCCCGCTCGGGAAGGGGTTAGGGGTTAGGTTGCCTGCTTCCACCGAGTGTACAGCGGCCTAGGATTCTAATGCAAAATTTCCTCGCTGGAGCGCTGCGCGATTTCAGAAACCGGAACCGGNNCCGGCTTCGCGTGCGCGAAGCTGTCCGGAGGCCAGAAGCCATGTCCTGCCGCTCGCGTTGCTCGCTTTGTCAGGATGACAGAGGAGACTCACCTGCTCGCTTCGTCAGGGACTATTGGCAAGGGCTTCGCGGCAGTCTGATTAACCTCCTTTCGCCGCCACGGCAGTTCGATTAAACATCACACGCCATGGATTCTCCCGCTGCTGCCGTCGAACCAGTGCGCGCCATCACCTCATCCGAGGCTGCGCACACCATCCTCGCGAGCTTTCTCGGCTGGGCGCTCGACGCTTTCGATTTTTTCATTCTGATATTCGTGATGCCCGCGGTTGCGCGCGAATTCCATCGCCCCATCTCGCACATCGCGTTCACAATCACCGCGACGCTCGCGCTGCGTCCGGTCGGCGCGCTCATCTTCGGCTGGATCGCCGACCGCTACGGCCGCCGCATCCCGTTGATGGTCGATGTCGTCTTCTATTCCGTCGTCGAAGTGCTGAGCGGCCTCGCGCCGAGCTACGGATGGTTCCTCGCGATGCGCGCGCTGTACGGAATCGGGATGGGCGGCGAATGGGGCGTGGGCGCGTCGCTCGCGATGGAAGCGGTGTCGCCGCGATGGCGCGGATTCTTTTCAGGACTGCTGCAGGAAGGATACGCAGTCGGCTACCTGCTCGCGGCGGCAGCATTCTTCTTCGTCTTCCCGCATTACGGATGGCGCGTGATGTTCTTTCTCGGCGGCGCGCCCGCGCTGTTGACTATCTACATCCGCACCAAGGTGCCCGAGTCCGAAGCATGGCAACGCACGCGCCCCGACCGAGAGCATATCAGCGCCGCGATTCGCGCCAACTGGAAATTGTTCCTCTACCTTTGCGCGCTGATGACGGCGATGAACTTCGTCTCGCATGGTACCCAGGACATGTACCCGACGTTTCTCGAAAAGACGCGCGGCTTCGACACCCGCACCGTCGCGACGATCGCAGTCATATATAATGTAGGCGCGTTGCTCGGCGGGCTGACTTTCGGCTACCTCTCGGACCGATGGGGACGCCGCCGCACGATGGCGGCCGCGGTGATCTGCGCCGGCCTCATCATACCGTTGTGGATCTATCCTTCGACGCTGGCAGTGCTGACGCTTGGCGCGTTCCTGATGCAGTTCATGGTGCAGGGCGCATGGGGCGTCATCCCGGCGCATCTCACCGAGCTATCGCCACCGGAAGTCCGCGGCCTGTTCTCGGGGCTCGCATATCAAACAGGCGTCTTGCTGGCTTCTGGAGCCGCCGTCAGCCAGGCGCTACTGGCTGAGCGCTTCGGCTACGCAGCAACGCTCGCGAGCGTCGCCGCAATCGTGATGCTCTCCGCCACTGTCGTAATCCTGCTCGGCCGTGAGCGCAAAGGCCGCGACCTCCATTCCTCTGCCGCCTGATTGACTTGCCGACAATCGAAAAACCCGCCCCTTCGACCTTGAGGCGATTCATTGCGCAGCTCGCGCAGCTTTCCATCATCACGCCGATTGCGCGAGGTCTGCGCTCGCGTTTGAGCGACACGAAGTTCGTCACGTTCCCGCTCGGCGAGCATGGACAATTCGGTAACCAGCTCTTTCAGATCGCCGCGACTATCGGAATCGCGCGACGCAATGGGTGCTCGTTCGTCTTCCCTATGTGGCCATATGCGCGGCATTTTGAATTTCCAATTCCGCAGTCGCGCGCTATTCGACAATTTCAGCGCCGGATGCCTCGCACCTTCGCTTACGAAGAAATCGCGATCGATCGCACGACGGAACTCAGAGGGTTTTTCCAGTCGGAGAAATACTTTGCGCACTGCGCCGATGAGGTGCGTCATTACTTCACGCCCCATCACGCACTCGCGCAAATGCTTGAACGACAATTCGGAGAGCTGTTGGGGACGAAGATCTGTTCGGTTCATGTGCGCAGAACCGACTATATAGGCGATCCAGTGTGGCCCGAGCTGGCCGCAAGCGACTACTACGAGCGTGCAATGTCGCAGTTCGATTCCGACACCACTTTCGTGATCTTCTCCGACGATATCGAGTGGTGTAAGGAGCGGTTTCGCGGTCGCGAAGTGGTCTTTGTCGAAGCGCTCAGCGCGGTCGAGGATCTTTTCCTGATGGCCCGGTGCAAAGGTCACATCATCGCGAATTCCAGCTTCTCATGGTGGGGTGCCTGGCTCGATCCCAACCCGGACAAGAAAGTGATTGCGCCCTTGCGATGGTTCGCCGGACGGCACGCCGACCCGACCATCCCATACCGCCCAAGCCGTCTCGATGGATACTACGATCCGATCGATCTCGTCCCGCCCGCGTGGATCAGAATTTGACCGGTGCTCCGTACTATCCAGCTCGCCGAGCGCTCTCGAACAGCCGCGGCAAATTCCGCCGCACCTGCGTTTCCATTTCCTGATCGGAAATCGACGTCGTGCGGCCGTCGTCGTATTGCGCATCGACCCATTTCGCGATCTCGAGAACTTCCGGCGAGCGCTTTTCGACCTGCGCGCCGCGCGTGAGACCGAAATACGAATTGATCCACCACGCGATCCCCGCCACGCCCGAGGTCTTATCGACTGCCACGCGCGGCGGCCGGCCGAGAATCTTCGCGGTGTCGAACACGTTGTAAATTTCTTCGTCCTTCAGCAGCCCGTCGGCATGAATCCCGGCGCGCGTCACGTTGAAGTCGCGCCCGACGAACGGATAGTTGGCTGGAATCTTGTACCCGGCCTCGCGCTCGAAGTACTCCGCGAGTTCGGTGATTACCGACAGGTCCATCCCGTTCGCGTGGCCCTTGAGCGACACGTAATCCATCACCAGCCCCTCGAGCGGAGGATTTCCGGTGCGCTCGCCGTAGCCGAGGATCGTCCCATTCGCGTACATGCACCCGTAGAGCCACGCCGCCGTCGCGTTGGCGAGCACTTTGTGAAAGTCGTTGTGCCCGTGCCATTCCAGTTGATCCGGCCTGACACCGCATTCGCGACGCAGCCCAAGGATCAGCTTCGGCACGCTGCGCGGAAGCGCGACGCCGGGGTAGGGCACGCCGAATCCGAGCGTGTCGCAGACGCGAATCTTGACCGGCAGCCGCGCCGCATCGCCGAGTTCCATCAACTGCGACACGAACGGCACGACGAAGCCGTAGAAATCGGCGCGGGTCGCGTCCTCGAGATGGCATCGGATGCGCAGGCCCGCGTCCAGCGCCGCGTTGACGATCTCCAGGTAATCGTCCATCGCCGCGCGCCGCGTTTTCTTGAGCTTGTTGAAAATGTGGTAGTCAGACGCCGAGGTCAGAATCCCGGTCTCGCGCAGGCCCATCTCCTTCACGATTTTGAAATCCGCTTTCATCGCGCGAATCCATCCGGTGACCTCGGGGAACTCGTAGCCGCGCGCAAGGCATCGATTGACGGCGTCGCGATCGGTCTTCGAGTAGAGGAAAAACTCGGTCTGCCGGATAATGCCGTTGGGGCCGCCGAGGCGATGCAGCAAATCGAACATCGCGACGATTTGCCCGGCGGTGTACGGCGGACGCGCCTGTTGTCCGTCGCGAAAGGTGGTGTCGGTGATGAAGAAATCGGGCGCCGGGTCGGGTTTCTCGAATTCGCCGTCGAAGATGATTCGCGGCACGGCGTCGTATGGGAATTGTTCGCGGATAAGGTT
>PMOH01000227.1 GCA_003161515.1 Deltaproteobacteria bacterium | reverse complement strand
TTGCGCTTCGCTATCCGCGAGGGCGGCCGCACCGTCGGCGCCGGCGTCGTTTCGAAAATTTTGAAGTAACTGACTGAACGAACAAAGAATCGTCGTAATCGAGTGGAGATGGGAGCGGAGCGCTGAACGAATCGGGCGCGGTATTTTCTAGATGAACGAAAAGATACGCATACGCCTGAAGGCGTACGACTACCGCCTGCTCGATCAGTCGGTTCGCGAAATCGTGGATACCATTCGGCGCACCGGCGGCCGCGTGGCCGGTCCGATTCCGCTGCCGACACGTATAGAGCGATTCACGGTTAACCGCTCGCCGCACGTCGATAAGAAATCGCGCGAGCATTTTGAGATACGGACGCATAAACGTTTGCTCGACGTCCTCGAGCCGACCCAGCAGACTATCGACGCGCTAGGCAAGCTCGATTTGGCTGCGGGCGTGGACGTCGAAATAAAGCTCGAGTAGGGCCGATGCTGACCGGATTGATTGGAAAGAAAATCGGGATGACCCAGGTGACCGACCCCAGCGGCCGCGTTCGCGCGGCCACGGTGTTGACGCTCGGGCCATGCACGGTGTCGCAGGTTAAGACCGCGGCGACTGACGGCTATGAAGCGGTGCAGGTGACGTTCGGCAAGCGCAAGCTCACCCGGGTGACCGGCGCGGTGCGCGGGCATTTCGCCAAGGCCAACATAGCGGCCGGCGTCAAGTCGGGCGAGTTCGAGCGCCGCGGCGAAGGCGAGTTGACGCTCGGACAGCCGATCGCGGCTGGCGACGTATTCAAAGTCGGCGACCAGGTGGACGTGACTGGAATATCCAAGGGTCATGGCTACGCCGGCGTTATCAAGCGACATCATTTTTCGGGATTTCCCGGATCGCACGGCACCCACGAATATTTCCGACATGGCGGATCGATCGGTAACCGCTCGTATCCCGGCCGCGTGCGCAAAGGCATGCGGATGGCGGGGCAGATGGGCAATGCGACCGCGACGATTCTCAATCTCGAAGTGCTCGAAATAATTGCCGACGACAACGCAGTCGTGGTGTCGGGCGCGGTGCCCGGACCCGACGGAGCATTGCTCGCGGTTCATCACGCGGCTCGGCCGCGCAAGCGCTCCAGGGTGAAGGTGACGGCCAGTGCCTGAGCGCAGTATAAAAAAAGAAAAGCAGACGCCATCGCCGGTGAAGCTGCCTTTGTATTCGGCGGCGCACGAAAAAGTCGGAGAGCTCGAAGTCGCGGGCAATGTTTTCGGGCGCGACGGCGACGTTTCGCTGCTGCATGAAGCAGTTCGGATGCAGCTGGCGAATCGCCGCTCCGGGACCGCGTCGACCAAGACCAAGGGACTAATCTCGGGTGGCGGGCGCAAGCCGTGGCGGCAGAAGGGCACCGGACGCGCGCGCGCGGGATCGACGCGGTCGCCAATCTGGCGACATGGCGGAACGATCTTCGGGCCGCAGCCGCGCGATTACTCGTACAAGATGCCGAAAAAGGCGTGGCGCGCCGCGCTGTGCCTGGCGATTTCCGATCGGGCGAAGAACGGCAAGCTGTTTATCGTCGAGTCGCTCGATCTTTCTGAGCCCAAGACCAAGGCGGCGAAGGCGGCGCTGGTCAAGCTCGGAGTCGAGCATGCGCTGATCGTGACCGGAGAAGCGGATGCCAAGTTTCTGCTGGCGGCGCGCAACCTCGCGGCGCATAAGGTGCTCGCGCTCGAGGGGCTTAACGTTTACGACGTGCTCAATTACCGGGAACTCGTGATGACCAGTCAGACCGCCAAGGCGATTGAAGCGCGGTTTGCGGGAGGCCCTGAACAATGAGTAGTCCGGAGAGCCTGATTCTCGCGCCGATCATCACCGAGAAAGGCACCATGGCGAGCGAAAAGGCCGGCCAGGTGCTGTTTCGAGTGCGCCCCGGCGCGAGCAAGGACAAGATTCGCGAGGCGGTCGAGCATCTGTTCAAGGTCACCGTGATCAAGGTTCGCACCTCGAACTTCATGGGCAAGGAACGGAAAAAAGGCGTCAGCAAGGGCCGCCAGAGCGACTGGAAAAAGGCTTACGTAACGCTTAAAGAAGGCGACAAGATCGAATTTTTCGAAGGCCTATAGAACGATGGCAGTTATACAGTTAAATCCGCGGACGCCCGGGCAGCGCTTCATGCAGATTGCGGACTTTTCGGAGCTCACCAAGAAAGAGCCCGAGAAGAGTCTGCTGGTCCCGGTCAAGCGCACTGGCGGACGCAATAATCGCGGACGCATGACGTCGCGACATCGCGGGGGCGGACACAAGCGCCGTCTGCGGCTGATCGATTTCAAGCGCAACCGCGACGGGATTCCGGCGGTGGTCGCGGCGCTCGAGTATGATCCGAATCGCTCTGCGAATATCGCGCTGCTGCATTATGCCGACGGCGTGAAGACTTACATCCTGGCGCCCGACGGGCTCAAAGTTGGCGCGAAGGTCGAGTCGGGCGAGAGTGCCGACATCAAGCCGGGCAACGCGCTGATGCTCAAGAACATCCCGCTCGGCACCGTGGTCCATGCGATCGAGNNAAGATGGCGCTGCTCAAGCTGCCCTCGGGCGAGCAGCGGATGGTGCAGGCGGATTGCCGCGCGACTATCGGGCAGGTCGGCAATCTCGACCATGAAAATATTTCGATCGGTAAGGCTGGGCGTTCGCGATGGCTCGGCAAGCGCGGTCATGTGCGTGGAGTCGCGATGAACCCGGTTGACCATCCGCACGGCGGAGGCGAGGGCAAGTCGAAAGGAAACCATCCCCAGTCGCCGTGGGGCACGCCGGCCAAGGGGTACAAGACGCGCAAGAAGCAGCCGTCGGACAATCTGATCGTCAGCCGGCGCCCGAAAGGGAAGCACTAGAGAGTTATGGCAAGGTCATTGAAAAAAGGTCCGTTCGTGGATGGGCATCTGCTGAAGAAAGTCGGCGCCGCAACCGCGTCGGGCGACAAACGCATCATCAAGACCTGGTCGCGGCGTTCAATGATAACGCCCGACATGATCGCGTTGACGTTCGCGGTCCACAACGGTCACAAGTTTATCCCGGTGTACTGCACCGAGAACATGGTCGGACACAAGCTCGGCGAATTCTCGCCGACGCGCACGTTTCACGGCCATGCCGGCGATCGCAAGGGCGAAGTGAAGGCGGCGTCAATTCCGTCGGCGCCTGCCGCACCGCCCGCGGCAGCAAAGGCGTAAGCGGGGAAGTTGTAAGAGTCATGGAATCCGTATCGCGAACCCGCTTCATCAGAATTTCGCCGCGCAAGTTGCATCTTGTGTGCGAGCTGATCGTCGGCAAGAAGGTCGATCAGGCGCTGTCGATTCTCGAGTTCACGCCCAAGAAGGCGGCGCGCTTCGTCTCGAAAACGCTGCTCTCGGCGATTGCCAACGCGCGCGATCAGCAGAATGTGGACGAGGACAAGTTGTTCGTCAAACGCGCGACCGCCGACACCGGGCCGACCTGGAAGCGATCGCTGACGCGCGCGCATATGCATGCGACGCCGATCCATAAACGCACCAGCCATCTCACGGTAATCGTGGACGAGCGGGCGTCCTGAGGTCTCCATTATGGGACAGAAAGTACATCCGCGCGGGTTCCGTCTCGGGATCATCGAGAGCTGGGACTCACGATGGTACGCGAGTCACGACTACGCGAAGCTGCTGCACGAGGATTTGAAGCTGCGCGAGTTCATCAAGAAGCGGCTCTACCATGCCGGAATTTCGCGAATCGAAATCGAGCGGATGGCCAACAAGGCCAAGATAAATATTTATACTGCGCGTCCGGGAATCGTTATTGGCAAGAAGGGCGCGGAAATCGACAAGCTCAAGCTCGATATCCAGAAGCTGATGAAGGGCCGCGACTCGTTTATCAATATCCACGAGGTGCGCCGCCCCGACCTCGACCCACAGCTGGTGGCAGAGAATATCGCGTTGCAGCTCGAGCGCCGCGTGGCTTTTCGCCGGGCGATGAAGGAAGCGGTCACGCGTGCGATGCGAATGGGCGCGCAGGGCGTGAAGGTTCACGTCGCGGGACGTCTTGGCGGTGCGGAAATCGCGCGCCAGGAATGGTATCGCGAGGGCCGGGTGCCGCTGCAGACGCTGCGCGCCGATGTCGCGTACGGATTTGCGGAGGCGCGCACGACCTACGGACAGATCGGGGTGAAGGTCTGGATTTTCCGCGG
>PMOH01000142.1 GCA_003161515.1 Deltaproteobacteria bacterium | reverse complement strand
CGCATCGTGCTGGCCGAGAAGGCGCTGACCTACGACCTGGTCAATGTGGATTTGAGCCAGCACGAAAATCGCAAGCCCGACTTCCTGCGGCTCAACCCGTTCGGACGCGTGCCGGTGCTGGTCGACGACGACACGACAATTTACGACTCGACTATCATCAACGAGTATCTCGACGACGAGTATCCCGAGCCTCCGGTGCTGCCGCCGGTGGGTTCCAGTGCGATGCGATCGCGGGCGCGGTCGTTCGAGGATTTTGCGGACACGTCGTTCACGCCGCCGGTCGGCCAGCTGATCGCCGAGGTCTCCAAGCCCGAAGGCGACCGCGATCAGACTCGCGTGCAGAGGCTCCATCAGTCGGTCGAGCGCGTGCTTGACTATCTGAATCACGAACTGCAGGGCAACAATTTTCTGGCGGGTGAGTTCTCGGTCGCCGACATCGGCTTCGCGCCGCGGATGCTGATTCTGAACGAGATCGGAATCGACGTGCTCGGCAATAACCGCAACAACATCGACGCCTGGATCAAGCGAATGATGGAGCGCCCAAGTATCCGCAACCTGCAAGGCGTCGCCGCAGTGCCAGTAGCGGGGGGCTGATCGAAAGAGAACCCAGGCATCTACTTTCCTGAAAAAACTTTCCTGAAAAGAAAACGCGCGCGCCGTCCGGGTTCCCGGACGGCGCGCGCGGTACTGATAGAACTACGGATCTAGTGACGGACTGCCAATCCTAAACGATTTGCGGTCGCGTTAATAGCGGGAGTCTGCGCCCATTTCGTCGTCATCGCTGCGCGACCCGCCGAGCCCGGTCGCGCGGAACAGCAGTTTGGCCGCGAAGACCTTTTCGCTGATGCGTCCCTGCGATTTCAGCTGGCCGCCATGCCGCTTGCAGTGCGGACACGGCATCGAGCCGCTAAGCAGGCTGGCGTTTTGCGGAGTGATCCGGAGATCGAACTTGTACCCGCAGCCAGGATTCTGACAAATCGTGCGGTAAACAATTCCCGGGCTGCTGGTGGTCTTGGATTCATGTCTGACTGCTGTTTGCATTTTCCTATCCTCCGCTCCCGCGGCTAGTCCGAGAGAGGTTGTCGTCCAATTAAGATAACCATGCCTAGCAACTTAGACGTAAGATCGTCACCGAAGTTTCAAGCAAAGGACGTGCCTCGCGTAACAATTGGCGACGGACAGCAAAAATGAGTAAAATCAAGCTAAATTCACCGTCGCCGAGCATCATCACTTGAGAGACTCTCACCGGTATCCGGAAATTCCTGCGGCTTTTGACACAATTCCGCCAATTCTCGAACAAAAAATCCTGCACTTGGGTTCCCGACCAATAGACTTCCGATGATACCGTGAGACACTTATACTTGACGGGCTGTTTTTCCGACGCTGGTTGCGAATGACGATTCGACGCCGATTGTTTACGATTGTTTAGATGAGAACGCTTGCGTTAGTGATGGCCGGGGGGCAGGGGACGCGGTTGCATCCGTTGACTCGCGATCGCGCCAAGCCGGCGGTGCCGTTCGGCGGCAAATATCGCATCATCGATTTCGTTCTCTCCAACCTCGTCAACTCGGGCATCTACGCGATTTACGTTCTGGTGCAATGGCGATCGCAATCGCTGATCGAGCATCTCAAGGACGGATGGCAGTTCGGCGGGATGCTGCCCGACCACTTTGTCATCCCGGTCCCGGCGCAGATGCGGATGGGCGAGTTGTGGTACCAGGGCACCGCGGACGCAATTTTTCAGAATCTCAATCTGATCGACGACACCAAGCCGGACCTGGTCGCCGTGTTTGGTGCAGACCACATTTACCGCATGGACATCCAGCAGATGATCGAGTTTCACATGGAGCGCAAGGCGGCGGTCACCGTCGCGACGCTGCCGGTGAATGTCGATGAGGCGAATCAGTTCGGTATCGTGCAGGTCGATTCGGGGCTGCGCGTTTCGGGCTTCGTCGAGAAGCCGGACAATCCGCCGCAGATGCCCGGGGCACCGGGCCGCTCGCTCGCCTCGATGGGCAATTACCTGTTCAGTCCTGAGGTGCTGCGCGAGGCGCTGATCGAGGATTCGATCAACGAGAAGAGCAATCACGATTTCGGCCGCGACCTGATTCCCGCGCTGATCAACCGGGTGCCGGTGTACGCGTACAACTTCATGACCAATCGGATCCGCGGCGACTCCGAGGTCAATCTCAGTTACTGGCGCGACGTCGGGACGCTCGACGCGTACTACGAAGCCAACATGGATCTGCGCGACGCGCGCCCGCATTTAAATCTATACAATGCGTACTGGCCGCTGCGGACCGCGTACTACGATCAGCCGCCGGCGAAGTTCGTGTTCGATGAAAACGGACGCCGCGGGCTGGCGCTGCACTCGGTGATCGGCGAGGGATGTATCGTGTCGGGCGGCGCGGTGCGCAACTCGGTGCTCGGACGCTCGGTGGTCGTGCACTCGTACAGCCTGGTCGAGGACTCGGTCGTAATGGACTACGCGGACATCGGGCGGCACGCGAAAATCAGGCGCGCGATTATCGACAAGAACGTCTATGTTCCCGAGGGCGAGGAGATAGGATACGACCTCGAGCGCGACCGGCAACGATTCTTTGTCACCGATTCGGGCCTGGTCGTGATTCCCAAGGGCCCCAAGCGCGAACGGTCGGTACTTTAGATGGCGCAAGCGTCTCCGTCAGCAAATCTCAAGCTCGATCGCGACGAATCGCCGGCGTCGATCGGAGACATGCTGCGGCGCGGCGTCGCGCCAGCCGACGCTACCGATGGCACCCCAGAGAAGTCTGACTTTCCGCTCTCGAGTGGACGGCCGAAGAGCACGCGCTTGAAGCTCGGCCTCAAGGACCGGCTCATTTTCTGGATACTGCTGGCCGTGCTGCACGTGTTCAGCCTCCTGCCGGATTTTATTCTCTACAGGCTGGGGATCGCTTGCGGCTTGATCTTTCACCGCTTCGATAAGCGTCACCGGAAAATCGGAATCCGCAATCTCGAGATTGCGTTCCCCGAAAAGAGCGCCGCCGAGCGCGAGCGCATCCTGCGCGCGTCGTACATCAACCTGGGACGCACTGGCGCCGAGTACGTTCGGCTGGGCGGATTTTTCTACCGCAGCCTCGCGCGCCGCATCACTTACAATCGCCTCGACGTCTGGAACGAACTGCATCCGCGGTATCCCGGCAAGGGCGCGCTTATTCTGACTGCGCACTTCGGCGGGTTCGAGATGCTGCCGGCGGGCCACGCGCTGCATGGCTTCCAGATAGGCCTCGTGCATCACACGCAGCGCTTCCTGGCGGGCGACGACCTGATGTCGTTCATCCGCGAGCGCGCGGGCGTGCAGATAATTCGCAAGCATACCGCGGCGCGAGAGATGCTCCGATCACTGAAGCGCGGCGAGATCATCGGAATCCCGCTCGACCAGAACGCCAAGCGTTCAGAAGCAATCTGGGTCCCATTCTTCGGCGAGTTGGCCGCAACCCCAAGCGGCTTCGATCGCCTCGCGATGATGGCGGGCGCGCCGGTCGTCCCGGTCTTCATCGTGCGCCAACCCGACGGCATCAGCCACGTGATCGAGATTTTTGAAGAGATCCCGCAACAACGAACCGGCGACCGCAACGCCGACACGCGGGTAAATACGGCTCGCTACCAAAAAGCCATCGAAGAAATGGTCCGAAAATA
>PMOH01000063.1 GCA_003161515.1 Deltaproteobacteria bacterium | reverse complement strand
CGCGCATTCGGCGGGATATTCTGGCGCGATGCTCGAGAACTCCATCGATGCGCTGCTGAAACCGTTCAACAGCGATGCGTTGAAGTTGATGGCGGGCACGGCGCCCCGCCCCACGGCGAAGACGGTTGGATTCATCGTGGCGGGAAATGTTGCGGGCGCCGGAATCCATGAGATTGCCATCGCGCTGATCGCGGGCGCGAGAGTGACGATCAAAACCGCGTCGGCTGAGCCGATATTTTTCGCGGAATTTGCGCGTACGCTCGCCGAGATCGATCGCGAATGCGGAGCGCGTATGGTTGTGCGTCACTGGAGTCGCGCGCGCTCCGACCTGACGGCGGCGTTGCTTGAGGAGTGCGAGTTGGTGGTTGCATACGGCGATGACGCGACGATCGAGTCGCTTCATCGGCGCAACATGATTGGATTCGGTAGCCGGGTGAGTGGCGCGCTGATCGCGATCGATCGGTCGGGAATCGACGAGACCGCCGGCTTGCTCGCGCGCGATGCCGTGTTGTTCGAGCAACTCGGGTGCCTGTCGCTCCATCATGTGTTCGTGGTGAGTCCGGATGGGCGAGCGGCGCGAGAGTTGGCGATCGGAATGGCGGCGGCGCTCGACGTTCTTGGCTCGTCGATGCCGCCGGCGCGTATCCCGTTGCATGACACTTGCGCGATCCGCGGGGTGCGGGAGCGCGCGCGCTGGCGACAGATTGCAGGTGAGCCGGTCGAGCTGTTTGAAGGTCGCGGACTCGAATGGACGTTGATTTTCGAGCGAAGGGCGGACTCGTTCAGGATTTCGCCGGGCTTCAGGACGATGCACGTTTCCGCGGTGCGCGACTTCGCGGAGTTCCGCGCTTGCATCGCGTCGGTGTCGGGGCGAATCGAGGCGATGGCATTTGTCGGCGAAGATTGTGAAATCGAGGCACGCGCGATGGCGATACCGTACGTGTGTGCGCCCGGCGAGATGCAGTCGCCGCCGCTGGATTGGCGTCACAACGGCGGCGCGTTCCTCGACCTCATGGTGGGATCGCGATGACTCAACTTGGGGACTACTTTCGCCAGAATTTGGCGCAGACTTCAGACGCACCGATGGGTTTGGAGATTTCGCGCGCCGAGGGTTCCTGGCTGATCGCGTCGGACGGGCGGCGCTATCTCGATTTTATCGCTGGGATTGGGGTGTCGGCGCTCGGCCATGGAAATCGCGAAGTGCTCGACGCAATCGCGGCGCAGGCGCGACGTCATCTGCATGTGATGGTTTATGGCGAGTATGTGATCGAGAGCCAGGTGATGCTGGCGCGACGCCTCGTCGAGCTGCTGCCGCGGCCGCTCGAGCGCGTGTATTTCACCAACAGCGGCGCGGAAGCGATCGAATGCGCACTGAAGGTGGCGCGCAAGTTCACCGGGCGCGCGGGATTTGTCGCGTTTGACGGCGCGTATCATGGAGATACGATGGGCGCGCTGGCGCTGTGCGGGAATCGTGCGATGCGCGAGCCGTTCGGCGCGCTGCCGGGACCGGTGCGGCATCTGCGCTTCGACGACGAAAGCGCGCTCGACAAAATTGATGCGTCGATCGCCGCGGTGGTGGTCGAGCCGGTTCAGGCTGAGGGCGGCGTGCGTGTTCCCGAGGCAGGGTTCATCCGCTCTCTTCGCGAACAATGCGATCGCGCGGGCGCGATGCTGATCTTCGACGAAGTTCTGACCGGCTTTGGACGCACGGGTAAAATGTTCGCGCTCGAGCATTTCGGCGTGGTGCCGGACATCATCGTGATGGCCAAGGCTTTGGGTGGCGGATTGCCGCTCGGCGCGTTATGCAGCCCCGACGAAATTCTTGGCACGCTCTCGCACGACCCGCCGCTCGGGCACATCACGACGTTCGGTGGGCATCCGCTTTCGTGTGCGGCCGGACTGGCCAGTCTGAACGTGATCGTGCGCGAGCGTTTGTGCGAGCGCGGCGCGACGATGGGCAAGGAAATCGTACGGCGCATCCTGGCGATGCGCGCGCCGGAAATAGCGGCGGTGCGTGGGCTTGGCATGTTGATCGGCATCGAGTTTCGCGACGCGGCTATAGCGCATCGATTTGTTGCGGCGACGGTGGCGCACGGGGTGATCGTCAACTGGTCGCTCAACGCGGACAACGTTGTGCGGCTTGCGCCAGTGCTGACGATCGCGCCGATTGAGGTCGATTTTGGATTGAGCGCAATGAGCAAAGCGCTTGATGAAATTCGCTGCTAAAGTACCATGAATGATTGGGGATCGGCTCGGGAAGAAAATGGGGAGCCTGATTGGCGGAAGGCAGCAAATACAACGGCTCATCGGGGTTGACAAAATCCGGAGTGGGCCGCGCCACCAGCAAGTTCAGCTGGACCGAGGATGACGAGGAATCGCTGCGAGTCCTGAAGCTCGCCGGCGCGCTCGGAATCTTCATGCTGCTGGCGTACCTCGCGTACGATCAGCAAGTGCGCGGACAGCACGCGCCCGGCACTGACCCACACTGGTTAATCCTGGCGGCGACCTGCCTGTTCTTCGGACTGTCGTGGACGGACGCGTTCAAGCGGCGCTGGAAATTCTGGATCCTGCTGTACAACGTGGTGCTGATTGCGACGTTAATCCTGATCAGCCGCGAGACGGGAGACCCCGAGTCGCGCTTCATCGCGATCATGTTGTGTCCGCTGGCAACCGCGTCGTTCGTGAGCTGGGGAACGCGCTGGCAGTTCGCGATGGCTCTGACAGCGGTGCTGGGCTACGCATTCGCCGAGCACTTCGTGCCGATCGCGTCGCCATTTTGGATGTACCGGTGGATGGGACTGATCGCGGCGGTGATTTTCGCTCAATACACGTCGATTTTTATCGAGCGGTACCGGCGGCGGCTCCGGAAACAGGTGGAGGATCTCGAGGAGGCGGCGCGGTTTCGGCAGACGCAAATCGCAACGATGGCGCATGACATTCGCAGCCCGGTCGCAGCGCTGAGCGGTTACGTCAACCTGCTCGAGGAAGTGGATATCAGTCAAAACGAGCGCACCGATCTGCTGGGACGAATCGGATCGACGGCGTGGAACATGGACCTGGTCGTCAGCAACGTGCTGGACTACTACGAGGCGCAGGATGACGACATTGTGGCGGGGCTGGCCGAGCTCGATCCGAATCAACTGCTGAACGAGGTGGCGGAGGATTGCGGGCTACAGGCGCGCCGCCGGCGATTGCATCTGCGGGTCGAGCTAATGAGCCTGCCAGCGTGCAAACTCGACCGCCGTCATTTCCAGCGGATAGTTAGAAACATGCTGGCGTATGCGATTGGAAGGACGGCGACCGGGGAGGTCACGCTGCGCGCCGGAGTGCGAAACGACACGATCGCGATTGAGGTCACCGATAGCGGCCCGATGCTTACGCAGGAGCAACTCGACGCGTTGTTTCAGCGGCCGAAAAGCAACGGCGATCGCAGCGCGGTGCGCGGACTCGGACTGTATATTGCGCGAGCGATGGCGGAAGCGGCGGGAGGACGGACCGAGGCCCGGTTCGCAGACGGCCGTCGGGGACTGACGCTGGTCGCGGAATTTCCGCTCGAAGAGCAACCATTGAAAGCGCGCAGGCCGTGAGGAAACTGTCCGCGCGCGGCTCACACTCCAGCGAATTCGAACTGATCGCTCGACTCAGTGCGGGAATCCGTCTCAGCGGCCGCACCGTACTGGGGATCGGTGACGATTGCGCGGTGATGTCGCGCCCGCAAGGCCCGTTGCTGTTTACGATCGACAGTATCGTCGAGAAGGTCCACTGCGATCTGCGCTGGGGCACGCCGGAAGCGCTCGGTGCGCGCGCGCTCGCGGTCAACTTGAGCGACATCGCGGCGATGGGCGGGCGTCCGACGGCATGCGTGGTGAACCTCGGGGTGCGCGAAAACATTACGGCGCAGACACTCGAGCGAATTTACTCCGGACTACGCGATGCGGCGCGCGAAGTCTCGACCGATATCGTCGGCGGCAATATTACGCGTGCGCGCGAGCTGTCGATCACGATCGCGCTGATCGGAGAAGCCGGTAGCGGAGTGATGCGGCGCGATGCGGCGCGCGTCGGCGACGAGATCTATGTTACCGGCACGCTCGGCGATGCGGCTCTCGGCTGGCGTATCCTGGCGGGCAAGCTGAAGGCGAAAAAAAATCGCGCGGCGACAAAATATCTGGCCGAGCGATTCCTGAGTCCGCACGCGCGGCTGTATGCGGGGCAACGTCTCGCGATGCTGCGGCCCACGCCCGCCGCGATCGACGTCAGCGACGGACTCATGCAGGACCTCGGGCATATCCTCGAACGAAGTGGCGTCGGCGCCGAAATCGACGCGTCGCGAATCCCGATATCGCCGGCATACCGCGCGCTGATGGGCGACGATCTCCGGCATGCGCTCACCGGCGGCGAGGATTACGAACTGATCTTCTGCATGAAGCCCGGCCACAGCGAAGCCGAATTGTCGCGGCGCTTGCGCGTCGGCGTGCGCAGAATCGGCAAGATCGTTCGGGGCAAGCGGCTGAACGTGATTGGTGCTAGCGCGCCGATTGTCGCAGGATGGGATCAGCTGCGCTCGCGCGGATAAATTGAACCGATGATCTCCATCCTGCCGCTTGCGGTCCTGATTCTCATCGTGCTGAGCGCGATGCTAGCCGCGTCCGAGACCGCATTGTTCTCGATGGCGCGGCTCGAGCATACGCGCGAGCAGATGAGCCTGTCGGTGCAGCGGGCGCTGGACCGCTTGATGCGCCGGCCGCTCGAATCGTTGATCGTCATCCTCGGGCTGAACGAAGCTTGTAACATTTTCGCCGACTGCCTCGCGACGATCATCCTGCTGGCGTGGCTGGGCGATAAATGGGGGCCGATTGTCGCGGCGCCCGCGATGCTGGTGATCGTGCTGCTGTTCTGCGACATCACGCCGAAGACGTTCGCGCTTGGATTTCCGTCGGCGGTCGCATGGATGACGGCGCGGCCGCTGGCGATGCTCGCCGATCTGGTGCATCCGCTTGCGCGGCCCTTCACGCCGCTCGAGCAGGCGCCGCGGCCGGGGCCGGTGTCCGAACAGGAATTCAAGACGCTGCTGAGGCTCGGCGAAAACCAGGGGCAGGTGGAACCGGAAGAACGTGCGATGATTCATCGCGTGTTCGACTTCGGTGCGAGGCGCGCGGCCGAGGTGATGACGCCGCGTGATCGAATTTTCTCGCTCGATATCGAGATGCCGGTGGCGCAGCTGGTGGCGGAAATCGCGCACGAAAGTTTCTCGCGGGTGCCGGTCTATCGTCACAGCCAGGACAACATCGTGGGAATTCTGCACGCCAAGGATCTCGCAGCGCGGCGCCTGGAGCCGTCGCCGCCGCGGGTCGAGCGCCTGGTGCGGCCCGCGTATTTTGTTCCACCGGGCAAACGGCTCGCCGATTTATTCGAAGAGATGCGCCGCGGACGCTTCCAAATGGCGCTGGTGGTCAACGAGTTTGGCCGGCTGCTCGGCCTGGTGACGCTGGAAGATCTGCTCGAGGAATTATTCGGCGAAATTCGCGACGAGTTCGACACGGAAGTTCCCGAGCTCACCAAAATTTCCGATGACGAATGGGCGGCGTCGGGCGCGATCGCGCTGGGCACGCTGGCAGACGCGCTCGCTCCCTCGCGCGTGATCGAAGTGTATGGCGGCGGCAAGACGCTGAGCAGCCTGATTCTGCGCCGGCTCGGACGCGTGCCGCGCGCGGGAGAGAAGCTGAGACTCGGAGAATTCGAAGCCACGGTTGAGCGTGTGCGCGGCGCGGCAGTCGAGTTGGTGAGGCTCCATCGATGACGATCGTGTGGCTGGCCGTCGCGCTGATCGGGTGCCTAATCGTGCAGGCGTTTTTCGCTGCCTCCGAAATTGCGCTGGTCTCGGCCGACGATTTAAAAATTCGCGCGGAGAGCGAAGGCGGTCACGCGCGCTCGCGAGTCCTCGATGAGCTGCTCTCCAATCGGGATCGTTTGCTGGCGCTCACCCTCACCGGCACCAACGTCGCTACAGTCGTCGCGGCGGTCGTGCTCACCAGCGCGCTGTATAAAATCGGCCCGCACCTGGTTTATCTCGCGCCTTTTATTTTGACGCCGATCACGCTGGTGCTGGGCGAATCGATTCCGAAGTTGCTGACGCTGACAAATCCTCATCGGTTTGCATTGCTGGGCGCGCGGCCGTTGCGTTTCCTTGCGACGGTGCTCGCGCCGCTGTTGTACCTGGAGACTCTGCTGAGCAGATTGCTGCGCCGCCTCGCCGGTGTCCCGGCTGACGCCGAGAGCGTGTTTTTGAGCCGCGATGATTTGGCGCGTCTGATGCGGCGACGGCCGAGCGACGCATCCGAACAGCCGCACGATGCGATCCTGCCGGTCGAGCAACAGATGATCAGCCGCATTTTTCGTTTTTCGCGGGCCGAGGCGCGCAAAGCGATGGTGCCGTTGGTGGGGGTCGATGCGGTGCCGGAGGAAACCTCGCTGGCCGCCGCGATCGAAACCGTGCGCCGCGAAGGCTTCAGCCGCATCCCGGTGTTCCGGCGTCGAATCACGGATATCGTCGGCGTGGTTCACGTCTTCGATCTTTTGCAGGCGCCGGATCTCAGCCGTCCGGTCAGCGACATCATGCGGCCGGTCAGTTATTTTCCCGAATCGATGCCGCTCGACGAGGCGCTGGTTGCGATGCAACGCACCGGGGAAAACCTGGCGGTGATCGTCGATGAATACGGCGGCTCGGCGGGAATTCTTACGCTGGAAGACCTGATCGAAGAAATCGTCGGCGATATCGAGGACGAACACGACCTCGGCGAGGAGCTGACCAAAATTGTCAGTCCGCGGGTGCTGTCGGTGATCGGGCGCGCGCCGATTATGGAATTGAACGAGCGCTTCGGCCTCAAGCTTCGGGAGGCGGATGAGTATGCTACGATCGGCGGGCTGGTGGTCGAACGACTCGGGCACATTCCGAAGCCCGGCGAAAAATTAATCGAGGGCGAGTTGACGATTACGGTCACGCGCAGCGACGCACGCGCGGTGCGCGAACTGATGCTGACCTTGGCGCATCCGATCCGCCCGGAAATCCTGAAGCGTCGATGACAGAAAAGCGAATTCGCGAAATCCTCGACGGTGTCGCCGCGGGCAGCATGACTGCCGGCGCGGCGTTCAAACATATTCGCGAGCTGCCGTTCGAGGATCTTGGATTCGCCAAGCTCGACAATCATCGGAGCATGCGGCGCGGAATTCCTGAAGTGATTTTCGGCGAGGGCAAGACCGCGGATCAGCTCGCGGCAATCGGGCGGCGCGTGATCGCATCGGGAACGAACCTGATAATTACGCGGCTGGCGGCGGACAAGGCGCGAATCGTCAAACGAAAAATTCGCGCGCTGGTGTATCACGCGGACGCGCGCATCGGCGCGGTGGTGAAGGAGCGCGTGAAAGCGTCGGGGCATGGCGCCGTGATGGTGCTGAGCGCAGGCACGTCGGACATTCCGGTGGCCGAGGAAGCCGCGCTGTGCGCCGAGCTGTTTGGAAATCGAGTGGCGCGCGTTTACGACGTCGGCGTCGCGGGGATACATCGGTTGACGGCGAACCTCGAAACGATTCGCGAGGCGAGCGTGCTGATCGTCGTCGCGGGAATGGAAGGCGCGCTGCCGTCAGTCGTCGCAGGGCTGGTCGATAAGCCGGTGATCGCAGTGCCGACCAGCGTCGGCTACGGCGCGTCGATGGGCGGGCTCGCCGCGCTGCTGGGGATGCTGAATTCGTGCGCGAGCGGCGTGACCGTCGTCAATATCGACAACGGCTTCGGCGCGGCGCTCGCGGCCACGCTGATCAACCGGGTGGGAATCGAGCGCGACGGACGCTGATGGCGAAACGCACGTCAATCACCAGCGGGCGCGCGCGACGCGCGATCAAGATGGGCGAGCTCGCGTCGCAGGTCGGCTCGAGCTACCTGTGGAATCAATTGCGGCGGCCGTTTCTGAGCGCACCCGCGCGCGAGCGCGAACTGCTCGAGACTCATATCCGCAACGCGCAACGAATCGTCGAAGGCTCCAAGCAGCTTCGCGGCGCGTTCATGAAGCTCATCCAGATGCTCTCGATTCGCAAGGATTTGCTGCCGGGCGAGGCGCTCGACGTGCTGCGCGCGACGCAATCGAGCGTGCCGCCGATGAACTATGCGACTATTTCGGAACAGATTCGCAAGGAGATTGGCAAACGGCCCGAGGCAATTTTCAAGAGCTTCGATCAGACCGCGTTTGCCGCCGCCTCGCTCGGCCAGGTTCATCGTGCGGTCACGCGCGACGGCGTCGATGTTGCGGTGAAGATTCAGTATCCGGGCGTCGAGGATACCGTCGAGCAGGATTTGCAGAATCTCAAGCTGCTGCTGCGAACCTTGCAGGCGCTCGGGCATGACGT
>PMOH01000078.1 GCA_003161515.1 Deltaproteobacteria bacterium | reverse complement strand
TGCCAGGCCTTGATGTTCTCGGCGCACCAATAAGCCGCCTCGCTTTCATCACCAATCCCGGTGTAGCCGGGAAACTCCTGCGGAAGTGGCTTGTGGCCTAGAAGGTAGCCCGGTACGTGTGGGTTGGTCTTGATGGCACCGGCGAGGGCACGGCGGCTCCAAGGGTTGTGGCCGCTGCGGCGAAACGCGAGAAGAACCCGTGTCCACGTGAGAAAGGCACTGCCGTCATTCTCGTTAGCGTTGAGGTGCTCAGCAAGCTCATCATCGCGTCCCAGTTCGAGGAGTCGAGCGGCCAGCACGTACCGGATGCCTTGGTTATCGTTACGATTAAGCTTCAGCATGTCCCGCAAATGAGCGAGGGCTTCGTCGAATAGACCACGATCCCAGAGGGCTTGAGCCAGTCCGGCACGGGCTCGCATATATGGACGGGTTTCGAAGATTCCCCAAAATTCGCCAGCACACCTTTCGAATGCGTTCTCGCCCAGCGCACGTTCGCCGGCCTCAACGCCTTTGCGATATAGTTCGAGAGCTTCATCGAGCGCGGCGGTTTCTCCGGCCAGCAGGACATAAGCATCTGCGCAATCTGGAGAGATGCTGACGGCCTTGTGGGCAAGTGCCACGCGCCATTTGCGATCCGCGGTCTCCCATGCGTCGTAGATGAGTTCCTGAGCTTGGTCCAGCAGGTCTTTGCGCGCGCGACGTCCAGAAGCGGCGGCCTTCGTCCTTCGCTTGTTCATTTCGCTCACTAAAAGGATCCCGAGCTCTTCGCTTCGCCCTAGAATGACAGAAAAAAAACAGATCAAGCAAAAGAGCAGACAGCGACGTCGCGCAGTTACTGGTCGAGCCGCAGAACCCTCACCTACCGGCCGCGATGCGACCGGCCGCCTCCCCCGTAAAGTAACGGGCGAGGTAAGAGTCGGACGGCTCTGCTGCCGAAAATAGTTCTAACAGGGACGAAGTCCCGCATCTTTCGTATCACTGGGTGCAGGGGTCCCCCCTGCCGAAGGAAGTGTGAAACCCACCGCGGGTTTCACATTAAATAAAGTGATTTGCCCTTCCCCTTATCAAGCGGCGGCGCGCGCCTTCTTGGCGACGATAGAATCGAGCGCGGCGAGCAGGCCTTCTCGATCCGCGGCGAAATCGAGCCGCGACACTTGTCCGAGAGCGCGCGCGCCGATCGCTGCGCGATGCTCGGGGCTGTCGATTAGTCGCCGGAGGCAGTCTGCAAGCGCGGCGATGTCGCGCGCCGGATATACGCATCCAGTTATTCCATCTTCGACCAGGTCTGGTCCCGCGCCAACGCGATCGCTCACTATCACCGGCTTGCCTGCGTTCATGGCTTCGTTGACGACGAGGCCCCACGGCTCATGCTCGGAAGGCAGCACGAATACGTCGCACAGATCGTACAAGGACGGGAGTTCGGACTGGTTCCGAAAGCCGATGAAGCGGATCGAGTCCAACTTCAGTTCGTGCGCGCGGCGTTCGAGTTTGGCGCGCTCCTCGCCGTCGCCGGTGAAGACCAAATAGGCTGTGGACGACAAGCGCGCGTAGGCTTCGAGCAAGTCGGCGGCGCGCTTATGCGGCTGCATCTTCGACGCGAACAGGATCACTGGGCGCCTCGGTTGCAATCCAAGCTCGGCGCGCAGCCGTTCGCGATGCGGCCGGGCGCGCTCCGCCGCGGTTCGGAAAAATTCGTTGTCCACTGCGTAGGGCATGGGGAAAATTCGGCCGGGTTCGACGCCGTAGTGAAGGTAGTACTCGCGATTCAAGCGCCCGATCGCGAGGACGGCATCGCAAGTCCGCAACAGCGCCGGCATCGCGATGCGCTTGACGCCCAGCTTCAGCGCGTCGTCGGTCTCGCTCAGCAGATTGGACTCACCGCGGAGCATCACCGGGATATTCAGCGACTTCGCCGCCGCGATTCCCGCCAGGCATCCGCGATGCGCATAGCCGTGAACCCAGAGCGCGTCGAAGCGGCCGCGTCGCAGCCGCGCGCGCAACCCGAATGTCCACGGCCGCCAGAACGATAGTCCGCTCCAGGAGCCAACGCGCGGCAGAAACTCATGCCGGTAGCCGTCGAGCAGCGGCACGTCCCATTTTACCTCCACGCCGAAGCCCGAGTCGCGATACGCGCGGACCGAAAGGTCGCTGAGGAAAAAAACCGTCAGCTCGATTCCGGGCCGCGCGGCAATGTAGCGGAACAGCGGCGCCTGGTACTGGATCGGATGACTGACCAGGCACGCGACGCGGTAGCTGACGTCCATCGTCACGCGACCTGCGGTTTCGAATCGGGCAGACGCTCGAGGACGCGCCCGGCCGTCGCGATCACTTCATCGACGCCGATCGCCTTGATGCATTTGTTGTCGTACGGGCAGGCGTAGAGAAAGCAGGTGTGACACTCGACGTCTTTCAACAGCACTTCGTGTTGCGGGCCGTGCGGCCACCACATCCCGGGGAATTCGCGCCGCGTGAACAGCGAGACGCATGGCGTGCCGACGGCGGCCGCGAGATGCTGCACGCCGGAGTCGTTGCAAATCAGCATCGCACAGCGCGCGAGCACCTCGCACGAGTCGCGCACGGTGGTCTTGCCCGCGAGGCTCGCACTGTTGCGGCCGATTGCTTTGGCGATTCGATCGCACATCGAAGCGTCGGAGCTGCCGCCGAGCACGACGATTCGGTAGCCGCGCGCCGCCAGTGTTTTCCCGACCTCGATGAAGCGGTCGGCGGGCCATCGATTCGGTTCGAGCTTTGCGCCCGGGGCGAAAGCTATCATCAGTTCGTCGGAGCCGCGGGCAGGGCCGCCCGCGCCACTAAGATCGAGCAGAGCGGTCGCGGTGCGGCGGTTCGATTCTCCGAGTTCGAGCGGGAATTCGCTGTCGTCGGCTGCAATTCCTGCGGCGCGGACAATCTGGAGCAGGCGATCGACTTCGTCGGGAAACTGGTTGAACAGAGACTGCGACGGGGCTGCAAATCTCGGCTCGTAACGCCAACCGAAGGCCCATCGCGCGCCGGCTGATCGCGCCGCTATCAAATTGCGGAAGAGAGTTAGCAAAGGCGCAGCGACTACCGACAATTCGATCCATACGTCGAAGTTGCGCGCGCGCAGATTACGCATCAACTCGAGCCGGCCGCGCGCAGTCGCAATGTCTTCACTGTGATAGACGACGATTTCATCGAGCCAGCTCACGCCGTCGAGCAGCTCGCGCGCGCCGACCGCGCCGGCCTTGCCGGGCGACGTCACCAGCGTCAGGTGTGCTGCGGGATA
>PMOH01000424.1 GCA_003161515.1 Deltaproteobacteria bacterium | reverse complement strand
GTAAACGAGTTGCGATAGGCGCAGTTGCAGTCGGGATACGCCGAAACCACGTAGTCCTCGAACGTCACCAGTCCGAGGCGGTAGTCGCGGCTGTTGGCCTGGAGGTCCTGGGCAAAAGCGATCACGTTCTGCTTGACGGCGTCGATATAGGGCTGCATCGACTCGGTGACATCGAGCACGAACACAATGTCAACCGGACGGCCCTGACCGACGCCGCGAAAATCCAGAATTTTGGCTTCCTTGCCGTCCTCGAAAACCTTCACGTTGTCGGGGCGAAGGTTGCCGACCGGATTGCCGTTCTGATCGGTCAGACCGAAGTCGAGCTGGACGCCGCCGTCTGCGTCGAAATGCTCGAGGCCGGGATTGCCGCTGGTGATTTTCAGGCTCGCATCCGCAGCCGTCACCCGAAATACGAAACCAAACAGAAGCAAAAGCGTAAACAGACAACGACGGGCGTTTCGATTCGACGATTTCATCGATGGCAGTAGTAATTCTCCGGATTGGGAAGCCAGTCAGTCAAGCTCCATGATCAATTTGACGTGCAAACGAGCAATCGTATTCTTGCCTTCGCACACCGGTTAGGTTATCCCAATCCGTGACCCAATTCTTCATTGATGGATTCCGAGTGAAAGATTTTTTTGTGTATCGGACTGTCCGCCACCTGACTCTATCCTTCATCGTCGTGATTTGCCTGCTGATGGCCGCCACCGTTCCTGCGCGGGCCGGTAACGGGAAGGCGCAAGTCGTAGTGGGATTCGTGGGCTCGCCGCCTCCGGGCTTTCAAAACGTCCTGCTCAACGTGCAGGCGGTGCGCATCAATTCGAAAAACAGCCCCTCTCCAACCGGCGGTGGCTGGCAGAGGATTCCAACTCCTCCCGGGATTGGAGGCCAGAACCAGAACGCGGAGTTGCAGATCGATCTCAATGCTTCGCAAAACATACCCCAGCTGTTCAACACCGCCGGTGTGAAGCCCAATAAATACCACACTGCCGAGTTACTGCTCGATCCGAACAGTCCGGGCATCTTGATTCCCAATTGTCCGCAATCCCCCGGCGGCGGCGAGGGTTGCATCCGTTACCCCATCGCGTTGAATAACAGCAACGTCATATTGGTGAATGACAGCAGCAGCACCGGGCTGGTCGCGCCGGGAAAGAACCAGCTCGGGGTGTTGATACTGCAAGTGCAGGTGATGGTGAACCAGGCGCCGACGACTCCCAGCGGCGCATACAAGGTGACGATCACTTTGACTACGGTCCCGCCTAATTCGGTGCAAGCCATCGTTACTGGAGCGGTGACTGTCAACGCAAGCGGCACGGCCGGGTCAACCGGGAAAGTCCGTTCCTTGAGAGTGACCGCTGAAGCGATCGGGACCAACACTGCAATCGCGAATTCGCGGGTGAAGACCGGACCGGGCTGTCCGGCTCCGGCACCGGGATGCTATACGCTGGCGCTTCCAGTTGCCGGCGGACTGAATGGTTCGGTAAATGGATTTGGGACGCTCTATGATCTCGCGGTGTCGGGCGGGGGAAATACCTACGCCGCAGAGCGGCTGCTGCCGCTATATCCCGGACAATCACCGACCAGCATCAATTTCACGGTCACCGGACCGGAGATGCTTGGGAGTATCACGGGCAAGGTAACCGACATTTGCACCGGTAATCCGATAGTCGGCGCGACGCTGCAGCTGTTGATACCGCCTGACAGCAACGGCTCGGCTGACTGCCTGACGAATCCCGAACAATGCGTGAGCGTCGCGACGGCGAGTACCAACAATGCCGGCGGTTTCCCGTTACCGGGGACCCTCCTGATTCCTCCGGAATTCGGCAATATTCCAATCCTCGCTAAAGGCGCAACGTACGCGATGCAGATCACCGCGCCCGGCTACGACAACCTGGTGGTACTTGCAAAGCCGAGCCCTCAAAACAAAAGCAACGGCGGCAGTTGCAGCATTGACGGCGGCACCACCTTCAGCAAATGCAATCTGACGCTGAACACCGGAACTATCAGCGGAACGATCCCGATCGTGCCGCCGATTTCCGGCCAGACCACGCTGGTCCAGGTCTTTGCCGAGGACACCGGAACCAACAATGTGGTGGGCGCCCTCACGATGCCGGTTACTGTCACCAGTTCGAACCCGGGCTCCGTGATCTTCCCTAAATTGAATGTTCCTACTTCAGGAACCTTCGATCTGTTTGCGACGACGATCGATCTCTACCAGGGTGTGGTGGATCCCTATCAGGGTCACACTATCGCGGTGCTGCCAGGTGTTACGGGGCCGGCGGCATGCACCAATGTCGCCGTTGCTTTTGACCAAACTATCGACTGCATCGGCCACGGCAGCATCACGGGACAGGTCGCGAACCCGAACCTCGGCACGTCGGTGGTTTTGTCGAAGGATGACGTCCAGTTGACCAACAGCATCGTAGAAAATCAGGCGCCGAACATGAGCCCGACCAACAACTACTCGTTTTGCATTCCAGCCGACACTTACGGCGTGCAAAGGTTTCAGTTGCCGCTGCCTGATCCAAACGTGACCCCGCTGGCGATGCCGTCACCGCTACCTGACGGCGCGGTGACGTCGGTTACGATTGCACCGGCGCCGCTGGCTGGTGGTCCGAATCCGACTCCGACGCCAGCGATCAAGTGTCCGACCACCTGCTCGAATCCGGATGGGACATGCCCCGGCGTCTGCAACAACATGATCGCTCCGATATTGTGATCGCGATGAATCGAGGGACGATGCGGAGTTTCATACGAGTTTTGTCGATGGGCGTGATCGGCGCGGCGCTCGCCGTTTACGTCGCGTCCTGCAACAACCAGACTGGATTTTCCGGCAGCGTCGGCAATACTCCCAACGGCCCGAAGCTGCCGTCGTACCAAATCCTTGGCACCGTCGGGACCCCGTTCACTGCGACCATATCGGACGACCGCTCGTACTGGACGCTGCAGGGAAACGTCCCGCTCAGCATCGTGATCTGCAACCCGCCTTCGGCGAGTGCGCAACTCGTCGTTACCAAAACGACCTCCGACAACAGCCTGCTGAGCGCCGAGATTATAACCGGCAATCACATCAAGGACGTTCAGGAGACCTCGGCGCCTTTCGGCACCGTACAAGTGCAGATCGGTACGCTGACCTCGGCGCCGGGGGCGGCGAGCCCGGACCTTCGCGTCTCCCTCCTCGGTCCCCTCAATGTGAAGTACAATGCGCTGGTCGAGGACAGCAACATCGGATTCATCCTCCAGGCACGCGCACCGACGCTGATTGTCTTCGACACTCCGAACGGAAAGGTGGATGCGACTTTCTTCGGCAACGGACGCAACTTCGGCAAATTCACGGCAAATATGACCCTCGACGGAGCAGTGGTGGTACCGACGGTTTCGGGCGGTCCCAACCTGACGATTCGGCAGCCATGACTGGCGCCGTAAGTTGAGTCAGCGATCGCGGCGGAAGCCGAGTTCGCGCGCAGTCCTCGATCGTCTCGCTACGTTTGACAGCTTCCTGTATTCATCATACTTAGCCTCTGTAGCACGTGAGCGATTCGAGAAACGCATCGGGATCTCCCCTCCTCTGAAATCATCCTATGAACTCGCAGCTCGTACGCCGGGGACTGTTGGTCGTGGTGATCATTGCGATCGCCGTCGCTGCGATTCCCGCTTATCACTACTACGGCTACATCGAGAGCCACGTCAGCACTGACGACGCCTACGTTGACGGCACCGTCGCGCTGGTTTCGTCGCGGGTCGCGGGCACCGTCACCAACGTTTACGTCGAGGACAACTGGACGGTTAAGGAAGGGCAGTTGCTGTTGACGCTCGATCCGCGCGACTTCGAGGTCAAGATCGAGCAGGCCCAGGCTCAGCTCGAGCGCGCCAGGCAATCCGTGGACGAGCTATACGCCGGAGTTCAGGCGGCGCATTCGGGAGTGTCGCTGGTACAATCGCAGCTCAAGCAGGCGAAGATCGATTTTGAGCGCGCCAAATCGTTGAAGGAACAAGGCGTCGTCTCGGCCGAGCAATTCGATCAGGCCAACACCGGATTGCGTATCGCTGCCGCCGATGAAGCCCTCGCGGAGCATCAACTGACCCAGGCCGAGGCTGCGCTCGGGAATCAAACCGACGACCAGTCGCGCTACGACCGTCCAGTCGTCAAGCAAGCCGAAGCCGCTCTGGAAGCTGCCAAGCTCGATCTCAGCTACACCAAGATCACCGCGCCGTTTACCGGCGTCATCACTCATAAAACGGCGCACGTCGGCAATCGCGTGCAGGTCGGGGAGCCGCTGCTGGCGGTCGTCCCACTCGGCAAGCTCTACCTCACCGCGAATTTCAAGGAGACTCAGCTCACCGACGTGCGCGTCGGGCAGAAGGCAGAGATCGTCGCCGACATTTATCCCGGCTACACCTATCAAGGACACGTCGATTCGATCAGCATGGGCACCGGCGCGGCGTTTTCGCTGCTACCGCCGGAGAACGCGACGGGCAACTGGGTTAAGGTCGTGCAGCGCGTGCCGGTCAAGATTGTAATTGATGGAACACGGCCCGAGGACAAACCGCTGCGCCTGGGACTGTCGGTCGAAGTCGCGATCGATCTGAGCGATCGCAGCGGCCCGCTGCTCTCCTCGATGGTCCAGCAGCACTTCCAAAAAGACGGTCAAACCCTACCCAACGAAACTCTCGAGATGGCGCCCGAAGCGCCGCCGCCCGATTCTGGAACGCAACATTCGCTGCAACCACCGCACTAAGATCACAGTGCTCACCTGACACGCGTGTCAGGTCAATTGCGCCCGATTCCAACCTGTACTACGCTGCGGTTCGCGTGGATTTTCGGCGCGCATCGGTTTAATGCTCGACACTCGTGACATTGCGCAACGTCTATCCGCTTACCTCGGTGCGCCGGTCGCGCGCTTGAGCGTTCTTGCCAGCGGCTGGGAGACCACCGTCTTCGAGTTCACGCTCGAATCCGCGTCGCCAAGGTGCGCGTCAGTCCCGGTCGGCGTACCGATGGTGTTGCGCTTCTACCAAGGCTCGTTTGCCGACGCCAAAGGCGCTCGCGAACACACCACTATCGATCGATTGTTCGCAGCCAACTACCCGGTGCCGCAACCCTACGCCTTCGAGAGCGACCACGGCGCGTTGGGCGCACCGTTTCTCATCATGCAGAAGCTGGCAGGTGGCCAGTTGTTCGCGGTCCGCAGCTTTCCAAATGCGTTCAAGACTTTTTCGATGGCATTTTTTTCGTTCGTGCGCACGCAATCGCGGCTCCATAAACTGGATCCGTTAAGCGCAGGCCTGCGCGAGATTCCGCGCGCATATGCGCCGGTTGGCGACGCTGCGCCCGACTCGCCGCTGCTCGATCGAGTGCTCGCGATCATCGCCAACCGCGTCGAGACCGGCCCGCTGCCCGGCCTGCGCGAGGCGCTCAATCTCGTCACCGAACGCGCGCCCAAATTCCGCCGCAGTCCGGACGCGCTGGTGCACATGGACTATCACCCGCTCAACGTGATGGTGGATGGGGTGCGCGTGACCGGCGTGATCGACTGGGTGAATACTGATGTGGGCGATCGCCATCTCGATGCGGCGATGACGGCGGTGATCCTGTCGTCGTCGGCGCTCGAGCGCCCGCGATGGATGCGCGACAACCTGGTCGGCAACGGGCTGCGCACGAGCTTTGCGGCGCTGTACATGCCGCTCTATCACGCGATGGCGCCGATGGACTTCGAGCGTTTCCGCTACTGCCAGGCAGTCGCGGCGCTGCTGCGACTCTCGATGATGGGGATGATGCGAGCGCGTGGCCCGGAATTCGTCGGCTTCCGCCGCGAAGCTATCGACGAAGTCACGCCTGCCGTCGTCCGGCTGCTAACCCGCTACGCAACGCGCAAGAGCGGCGCGTCAGTGCGCCTCGACGCGGCGTCGCCCCAGCCGGCGTGAGCGCGCCTATCGCATTCGTGCGAAAAAATCTGTAACTGATTGGGCATGCGAAAGTGTTATGCCGCTGCGATGGTGTTGATGGCCTGGTACCTGATGCTGCCGCCGCCGGTAATGCCGCCGGTAAAGGACACGTCGGGCGACTACAAGATGAACTCGACGGCGCCGCTGTCCCAATGGCTCAAGTTCAAAACGCTCAAGTCCGAAGAAGCCTGCGAGGCGGCACTGAAGAAGGTGCAGCCCTTCTACAAATGCATTCCGAGCGACGAGCCAGCGCTAAAGGCCCACGTCACAGCCCCGGCCAGCGCCCCAAGCATCTCAACGCTCTCCGGCGCCGCCGGCGCCCACATGCAATAGGCCGCGAGGAACCTAACCCCTAACCCCTTCCCTCGAAGGAAGGGGAACAATCGCGGTGAGGTTGGTCACGCGCGAATCATTTCGCGCAGCACGAACGGGAGGATTCCGCCGTGCCGGATGTACTCGACCTCCTCCGGCGTGTCAGCGCGCATCGTCACTTCGAACTCTGTGGTCTTGCCCTCGTGCTCCGCGCGCACCTTCAACGTCTGTCGCGGTTTGATTCCCGCCTTCAATCCGGTGATCGAAAAAACTTCCTTCCCGGTGAGTCCGAGCTTCTGCCGATTCTCGCCGTCCTTGAACTCGAGCGCGAGCACGCCCATTCCAATCAGGTTGCTGCGATGGATTCGCTCGAAGTTTTCCGCGATCACCGCGCGCACGCCGAGCAGTTGCACACCCTTGGCGGCCCAATCGCGCGACGAGCCGGTGCCGTATTCCTTGCCGGCGATCACGATTAGCGGAACTCCTTCTTTGCGATAGCACTCCGACGCGTCGAAAATCGTCATCTTCTCGCCGTCCGGTAGATGAAGCGTGAAGCCGCCCTCGACGCCCGGCACCATCAGGTTCTTGAGCCGTATATTCGCGAGCGTCCCGCGCATCATCACTTCATGATTTCCGCGCCGCGCTCCGTACGAGTTGAAATCCTTGGGCTGCACGCCATGCTCGATCAGATATTTCCCCGCCGGACTGTCCGCCGCGATCGATCCCGCCGGCGAAATG
>PMOH01000131.1:1776-2962 GCA_003161515.1 Deltaproteobacteria bacterium | reverse complement strand
TCGATCAGGAGCAGCCCTTCCTCGGTCTCGAGTGCGATATAGCCCGCGAAGATTTGTCCGATCACCCTCAGCTGCGAATACATCGGGATTGGCGCCGCGGGGATTGGAGTCGCAGCGCTGCCGCCGCGCGCGTCGCGATCGTAGGCGAGCGTCAGCGGGCGCTGGAACGCTCTGTCGATGGGCGCATCGGGCACCAGCCGCAAGGGCGAGTCGCTGCGCATGCTCGGAGCCCGATCTTCGGAGCGATCTTGCGTGCCCCTCGACGACATTGTGATTAGACCCATCGCGGCGTCGTCGGCGGACGGGGTTGAAGGCTCGGGCGAAGTCGATACGCTCGCACCTTCGGTTTGATCCGACAGGCGGTCGCGAATCGCATGATAGACGACGTCGAAAACCGCGCCGCCGTTGCGAAACCGGACCTCGGTCTTCATCGGATGCACATTGACGTCAACATCTTCAGGACGCATGTCGATAAACAAAAGCGTCGCGGGATGGCGTCCGCGCGGGATCAGCGTCTGGTAAGCTTGCTCGACCGCGCGAATCAGCATCCGATCACGCACCGCGCGGCCGTTGACGAACGTAAATAACATCCGGCCCGTGGCGAAAGATTCCTGGCTGGTCGCGGCCAGGCCTTGCGCGCGAATTCCGGGACGTTCGAGATCGAACGCGAGCATCCTGGTCGCGATCTTCGGTCCGAACACCTGCCGGAATCGTTCGAGCACCGAGTTGGCGCGCGGTAAATCGAAGACGACGCGGCCGTCGGCGCTCAGGCGAAACGCGATCTGATGATTGGCGAGCGCGACGCGCTGGAACGACTCGGCGATAGCGCCCTGCTCGGTCGCGACGGTCTTCAGGAACTTCAGACGCGCCGGGGTGTTGAAAAACAACTGGCGGACTTCGATTCGCGTGCCCGCCGCGATCGCGCAGGTGCGGGTGTCTTCGATATTGCCGGCCTGCGCAGCGAGCTCGACGCCGTTGTCGTCGGCGGCACGGCGGGTTTGCATCCGCAGGTGCGAGACGCTGGCGATCGAGGCGAGCGCCTCGCCGCGAAATCCGAGCGTGCGAATCGCAGTCAGGTCGGCGGCGCTGCGAATCTTGGACGTCGCGTGACGCCTGAGCGACAGGATCGCGTCGGCGCGTGTCATGCCCGAGCCGTCGTCGGAGACTGCGATTAGCGCGGAACCGC
>PMOH01000131.1:0-1746 GCA_003161515.1 Deltaproteobacteria bacterium | reverse complement strand
ACTCAAGCAACTCGCCGTCGCGGGGTCAAAACCGGGGGGATGACTTTTACGGGTTGAAGATCGCCGCCGGTTTTGAAAAGCTCTCGGCGCGGCGAACTCGCTTTTTCACTGTATCACTCAAACGATGAAAAAAATTACGGCAATGCTGCTCGGCGCGGCAATGGTTGTGCTCGCGGCGGCGGGAGCGCGTGCGGATCAGATCAAGATTGGGGTCGGTGTGATCGGGCCGATCTCGCCGCAGACCGAGGCCGATATCGACCAAATCGTCAGCAAGCTGCCGAACGTGAAGGCGGTGCCGATCCAGCCGCCGGGCGGCGTCGATAAGTGCGTCAAGCGATTTGTCGCCGGCGACCCCGACGATCGGCTCGACGCGGTGATGATCGTGAGCCTGCCGACTGAATCCTTTCAGTCGGAGCGCAGCTCGAACGAGGCGAAATTCACGGGCGCTTACGAAATCTGGACGCTGAATCTCTCGACCCTGGCCGAGGACCGCCATCGCTTCACCTTCACCGATAGCGAGCCGGTGGTGGGCGGCCTGACCGCATTCCTGACGCTGCCGGCGCAGGCCTTTGCCGAGCGCGCGACCGGCAAGAAACTTATCTCGAGCGATCAGTGGCAGGCGTTCGAGGCAGTGCAGACGCGGGTCGAGGCCAAGCTGGTCGCGGCAACCAAGCTGTATCTCGCGACCGCGTCGATTCGCGACACGACTCCGCTGATGCCGCTCGAAACAGCGAAGGCGCTGCTCGATCGCGGCGACGGTGAGGACGCGATGGCGGTGTTCAAGTCGGCGGGAATCAACAATCCCGACGTGCAGCGGATGATCGCGGCGGCGCAGGGGCAGTTGCGGCGCAGTGCGGCCAATGCGCTGCTGGGACGCGCGCTCGGAGCGATGGCGGGTGGGAATGCGAGCGAGGCGCGCGTAATCCTGGCTGACTACGAAAAGGCGCCTTCAGCCGAGAGCTCGCGCGCGGATTCGATTCGGCGGGTGCTGGCGTATGTGCCCAACAATCACCCCGATTCGAGCTATGACGGCGTGATGAAGACCGACGTGCCCGCGCTCGACCATCAGGCGTTCGTCGCGATGATCAAGCAGCTCTTCAGCGAGCAGACCGGCTCAATCCCTAACGACGTGATTGTCAGCGCCAAGGACGTGACGGTCGAAGACAAGGACGCGCCGAAGGGGCTGAAGGAACAGCTCGACAGTTATGCGGGCGCGCTCGGGCGCAGTGCGTGGTTGATGAGCCTCAAGTGCGGATGCGACGCGGGTGCGGTGCTGACGTCGGAGGCGGTCGGCGATGCGCTGCTGAAGGCCCGGTATTCGCCCTCTTTCACACGGCCGCAGGTCGGGCTACCCTAGCAGGATTGTACCTATCGGAATTTTCAAGGATCGAACGGAAGACCAATGAGACATTGCGCATACTGCAAAAAGCATCCGTCAGTCGGCAACAACGTCAGCCACGCCAACAACAAGACCAAGCGGCGATGGAATCCCAACCTGCAGGAAGTGCGCGCCGAGATTAACGGCAACGTGCAGCGAATCCTGGTCTGCACGCGATGTATCCGCGCGGGCAAGGTTAAGAAGAGCGCGTAGAGTCCCGCAATTCATTTAATTTAACGTGAAACCCGCGGTGGGTTTCACACATCCTTCGGCAGGGGTGACCCCTGCACCCAATGACAAGGAATCGCGAAACGTCGAGGACGACATTTCGCTCTCAGGTTCTGGGGAGAGAACGCCACCACTCTGCT
>PMOH01000510.1:9009-14032 GCA_003161515.1 Deltaproteobacteria bacterium | reverse complement strand
GCAACCCTCGAAGCTCTCGGCAAAGAACTGCCCGGCCTGACGATCGCAGGCGGCGGCGCAAGTGAAGATGGATCAATCGGCGAGACCTTTGTTTTCTGCGGCGACACCATCAGCTCGAACGCAGTCTCCGGGATGCTTCTCGCGGGAGAGTTCGATCTGACGCTCGCCAATACGATCGCGTGCGGTTTGATCGGAACGGCGCATCGCGTGACCGCGGCCCGCGACAATATCTTGATCGAACTCGACGGCCGCCCCGCGTACGAAGTCTTCGCCGAGGCCGCGGGTCCGCTGGCCGACGACCTGCGGCGTGCGCTGACCTACGTGTTCGTCGCGATTCCGGTGTACGAGAATTCGGATACGATCGAGCGCGGCCAATTTGTCGTGCGTAATATCGTCGGTGCCAGCGAGGAGCATGGCGTGATCGCGGTCGCATTCCAGCCCAAGGTCGGCGACACGATTGGTTTCGTCCTGCGCGACGCCGAGCGCTCGCGCCAGGACCTGAAGGCGACGCTCGACGACGTCAACGATCGCATCAGCGTCAAAGCGCCGCCCGCGTTCGGCCTGTACTTCAATTGCGTCTCACGCGGAATTGGCCTCTACAACATCCCCGGCCACGACTCCGCCTATATAAGGAGGGCACTCGGCCCAATCCCGATCGCCGGCTTCTTCACCGGTTTTGAAATCAGCGCGCTAGCCGAGCAAACCTCCCTGCTCCAATACTCAGGCGTCCTCGCATTGATCTCGGGAAAGAAATCATGAACAGACAACTGTCCGCTCTTATTCCCTCGCCCGTTCGTCGGGAGAGGGTTAGGGTGAGGGACGTTTGTGCGGCGCGGTTATCCGTTGCGCCGCACATCCGGAATCTCGGAAAAGTCGGTCCCTCACCCGCCACTCGAAGACGAGCGGCGGCCTCTCCCCTCGACGGGAGAGGCAAAGATCAACGCAGCTTGCGCGTTACCAACATTGCGATTCTGTATGTGAAATACATCTCGCCGTCGATTTTTACTGGACGCGCGCCGCTCAGATCCTCTTGCGCGTCGCGCTCGACCATCGCAAGCGCCTTCGCCGCTCGCTCCGGCGACGCATTCGCCGCCTTAATCCACTGCGACACCGGAGTGCGGTAGCCATGCGACGTGAACCGCACTATCTCGAGGCCGGCCGCGCCCATTATCTTGATCAACTCACTCATCGCGAGCGCGTTGGTATGCGACGTGTCTCGCAGCCGTTCGAATTCGTTGTAGTAGGCCGCGCGCTCAGGCTGTTCGCTGGCAATCAAATCCTCAATCGCCACCAGCCCGTCAGCCCGGCACACTCGCGCCATCTCAGCGATCACATTGTACGGCTCCGCAAAGTGATGGACTGCGAACCGGCACACGACGACATCGAACTCACCGTCCTTGAACGGCAGCCGCGACTCGACGTCGCCCTTCTGGAAGCTCACGTTGCTGAGTCCACGCTCCGCGCGCATCTTCTCGGCAATCCTGAGCGGCGCGTCAGTCAGATCGATGCCGACGACTTCGCGGCACACCGCCGCAAACGCCATCGCGACGTGCCCCGGTCCAGTGGCGACTTCCAGCACGCGCGCATCGCGCGGCGGCGCAACCAACTCGACCAGCTTGCGCAGATGCTCCGCGTCGAGGATCGCAGGCGCATTCGCGTAGTCGTTCGCCTGTCGGGTGAACTCTTCGCGGACAAGATCTTTGTGTTCCATTTTCTTTTCAGTGAATCGAATCCTCATTGTTGCGGTTTCCCCGCGCGAATCAAGCTGGTGACACGCCTTCTCTCTCGTGTCATCCCGAGCGTAGCCGAGGGACCCCGGATCATTCTGAAAGCCAGCCGACGCACCCCCAACCACGGAGCGATCGAAATGCGCCTGCCAAGGACATCACTCGATCCGCGGTTAAGGTGCACCTTCTAGCGTCGAAAAAGATCCGGGGTCCCTCGGCCTTCGCTCGGGATGACACAAAGACTCGGAGTGACAAACCTCACGACATTCCCGGCGCTTGCACGCTTGAAACCCTTAATGGTACCTGAAACATGGATCTGAGCGGTTTCAAGCCGCAGGATTCCCATCGACAAAACGGAGGCACGTAAGTTGGATTTCGGATTTTCTGAAGAACAAGAGATGCTTCGGGACGCGGCCAAGCGCTTTCTGGCCGACAACTGCCCGACCAAGTTTGTCCGCCAGATGATAGCGGACCCGACCGCGCACGACGCCGCTTTCTGGAAAAAGCTGGTTGACCTCGGATGGCCGGGGCTGCTCATCCCGGAAAGTTACGGCGGCCAGGGCGGCAGCTTCCTCGACATGACGGTGATCGTCGAAGAAGCCGGCAAGGCACTCCTGCCGGGACCCTTGTTCACCTCCGCGCTACTCGCGGCGCCGCTGGTTATAGAAGGCGGTTCCGACGAGCTGAAGAAAAATATCCTGCCAAGGATGGCTAAGGGCGAGTTCATCGGCACCGTCGCGATTGCCGAGGCCGCTGGCCGCTTCGACGCCGAGGGAATCCAGCTCAAGGCGACCAAGAGCGGCAACGAATACACGATCACCGGCGAGAAGTTTTTCGTGCCCGACGCGCACGTCGCCGACGGGATTGCGGTCGCGGTCCGCACCGGCGGCAGCGGTGACAAGGGAATCACGATTCTGACGGTTCCCAAAACTGCGAAGGGCCTTACGATCACGCAGCTGAAGACGGTCGATATGACGCGGCGTTTGTGCCACGTCAAATTCGACAATGTGAAAGTTCCAGCAACCGACATGATCGGCAAGGAAGGCGAGGGATGGCCGATTCTGCGGCGCACGCTCGATATCGCGACCGCGGGGCTCGCGGCCGAGATGGTCGGGACCGCGCAGAAGGCGCTCGACATGTCGGTCGAGTACGCGAAGACGCGCGTGCAATTCGGCAAGCCGATCGGATCGTTCCAGGCGGTCAAGCACAAGTGCGTCGATATGATGGTCGCGGTCGAGAACGCGCGATCGCTGACCTACTACGCATGCTGGACCGTCGATACCAAGGGCGCGGAAGCACAGACTGCGGTGCCAATGGCGAAAGCGTACGCCTCCGACATGGCGAAGAACGTCACGTCGGAAGCAATCCAGGTCCACGGCGGCATCGGCTTCACCTGGGAGCACGACATGCATCTATTCCATCGCCGCGCCCTGGCCGGCGAAGCCAACTTCGGCAACGCCCCAGTCCATCGGGAGACAGTGGCCAAGTCACTTCTGGGGTGATCGCGACAACAAGATTGATTGACCAAGGGCCGCGGGTCACAGAGCCGCGGCCCTTATTTATTTCGGCGAAATGTTTCGTCGCCGTCTTCTTGTCCAAGTCATTCCGTCTTGTGTCATTCTTCGCTGCGCTCAGAATGACACAAGGACTGCGCTCAGAATGTCGTCGTTATGCGATGGCTTTTGATTTTTCTTGGTCGGCGGCTGCGCTTCTTGCGGACAGGCGGTCGCGCATTGCTCGGTGGCTTTCGCGGGTGATTGGGTATCGCGAGAAGACCAGAGCACTTAGCAGGTAGATTGCGGCGGGGGCGAGTGCGAACAGTGCGCGCAGGTGTTCGCCTGCTTTGGGAGTGATATCGCCGCCGCCGGGTTTGTAGCCGACCCAGCTCAGGACCGGGCCGACCATCAGCAGCGTTATCGCGACCGCCATCTTTATCGACATCGAGGTGATTCCGCCGTATGCGCCTTCCTGCCGCTGGCCGGTGCGCTCCTCGTCCCATTCGATCACGTCTGCCGACGCCGACATCTGCGTCACCCAGATTCCGATCGCCGAGAAGCCGGTGAATGCCATCAAGAGGTAGAGTGCGTACGTGCTCTGCGGCGTCATCGTCATGAACATCAGCGAGCCGAGCGCGTTGCAGACCATCGCAACCACGAATGCCGGCTTCTTTTCGAATCGCACGGTGATCCTGAACCAGAACGGATACGAGATCACCGAGCCGGCGAAGTACGCGATCAGCCATCGCGCCGCCGCGTTCTCGTCGTGATACCAGTATTTCGCGAGAAAGCGGATCAGGACGGTCGGGATATTGATGGCCATGATGGCCAGCGTCGTCGCGATCAGCAGAATGATAAAGGGCCGGTTGCCAGCGATCGATTTGATCGACGCGAACAGCCGGGAACGGTCGAGCGTCGAGAACTCGGCGCGCTCGCGGAGACCCGTGTAGGCGAGCATCGCGCCGCCGGCGACTACGATCGCGCAGATCGCGCCGGTCACTTTGAAATCAGTGCCGCGCGCGAACAAGTACGTCGCCGCGAACGGTAACAGCGCTCCGCTGATGTCGCCGACCGTGCCCATCAGCATGCGAAAGGTCGAGAGCTTGGTGCGTTCGTCGTAGTCGAGCGTGAGTTCGGGCATCAGCGCGCTGTACGCAGTCTCGTAAATCTTGCGCGACGTGAGCATCAGGAAGTAGAAGCCGAAGAACCAGACGAACAGGCCCGCATGCAGCCGCGGCGGCGACAGCAGCAGGTAGTAGCAGACGGCCATCGGAATCGCGGCCAAGAAAAACGGACGGCGACGACCGGACTTGAAGCGCGCGCGATCGGAAATGTTGCCGACCAGCGGGTCGGTCACCGCGTCGAGCACCAGCGCGAGGAAGAATGCAAGTCCGGCCAGCGATGGAGACAGGCCCATCCGATCGCTATAAAAATATAGAAGATGGAGCCCGATCAGAGTCACGCACAGGTTGAGGCCGGTCTGCGCCTGCGCGTAGATTAGCAGGGGACGAAGGCCGATTTTTTCGCTCGAATCCCGGGTTGCCACAGTCCGCCAACACTACTCGATGGACATGCCGATTTACAAAGCGATTGCGATTCCCGGTCGAACTGGGCTATCGGGATGGCGATGAGAATTTTCGTTTCGGCGCCGATGCGTGAACGTCGATGGCTGTGGATGGTCGCGCTGGTGCTATCGCTCGCGCTGGCGACCTCGGGATGCTCGCAAATCAAGTCGTGGTGGAATCCCGACGACGACTCGAGCGATCTCGACGACGCTGCCAACGCCAACGAGGGTGAGCC
>PMOH01000510.1:0-8951 GCA_003161515.1 Deltaproteobacteria bacterium | reverse complement strand
GTGGTGCGATTCGACGGCGGCGTTCCGATCTGGGAGTTCAAGGCCGACGAAGGAACCTTCGGATCGCTGACCGGCGTCGGCGCGTCGAAATATTCGCTCAAGAATATCGAGTACTCGAAAGTGCCGGCGCACTTCGCGCAGATCCTGCCCGAGGAAGGGCCGCCCGAGCCACTCGACCGCGGCGCTTACTACGTCTTTCAGATCGAGCGCGTGTCGGGATCAATCAGCTATCAGGCGGTCAAGGTGCTGGCCGACGGATCGCTCCAGGCCTACAACGCGCAACCGCGCGCGGGCAGCAGTTACCTGCTGTGCTGCAACGTTACGTCGGACTTCCCGGAGCCTGTCATTCTTCCCGATACGACTCAGGACGCCGGAACCGAGAATCCACCACCCGACGAAAATCCCGACCAGGGCGGCGCTCCTCCAGATGCGTTGCCTCCAGTCGATCCCAACGCTATACCATAGCGTCTTAATAGCTCTTTTTCCGCCATTGATTGCCTGATTCGCTCTGCCGCTGAATCTCGAATTCCGCAGTGAATATGCTTGATTGCGTCGTTTCGAAGATAATTTCATTTATGAATATGAATTCAGTATTGAGTCTATAATCGTAATTGACACACGATTCATTTTCATTTAGAAATGCACATCGTGGGTCAAGTAGCTCGACAATCTGGCGACGCGCCAAATCGATTCGATCGACGGCGCGAGAAGACGCGCGTCGATCTGATTCAGGCCGCCGAGCGTGTCATCTCGAGCAAGGGCTACCATCAGACGCGAATCGCCGACATCGCGACCGAGGCGGACGTGGGCCTCGGCACCTTCTACCTGCATTTCAAGACCAAGAACGAAATTTTTATCGAGCTGATCGAGCACGGCGCGGCCGAATTGCGGCGCGTTCTCGGCGAGGCCAAATTGGGCGTCCATACGCCGGCGGAAAAACTCAAGATCACGATCGATACGATTCTCGACGCGGCGTCCGAAGCGCCGGAACTTTTCCGCATCGTCTTCGGCCACAGCCCCGCGTTTCTCGATCTGATGGTCCGCGTCCACGAAGTTTTCATCGACGACTTGCGCGACGACCTCGCGCCGGCAGTCGGCGAGCGGTCCGACGCGATCGCGCATCTCACGGTCGGAATGCTCTCGCAGGCGATTTCGTGGCTGCTCGCGAGCCGCGATCTTTCTCACGCGGAACTGAAAAATATCACGGTAAATTTTGCCNNTGGGCGGACTCGAGCGCGCGGAACGGCTCGACGCCCCATGAATCTGGAGGATTCTCACAATGGCTCACGACCACACGATTGTTAACACCGACCTCGAAAGCGTCTTCCACTGGGACTACAGCGTGAAGTTCCCGCAGATGGACCGGCTGTACGAGAACGCCAAGCGCGATCAGTGGAACGTCTCGACCACCATCAACTGGGATCGCCCGATTGAGAACGAAGTGCTGGACATGACGATGATGCCGATGTTCCAGACCGAGCTTTATCGATCGCTGAGCGAAGAGAACAAGTACCAGCTCGGGCGCAAGTTCGCGGCGTGGCGGCTTTCGCAATTCCTGCACGGCGAGCAGGGCGCGCTGATGGTATGCGGGCAGTTGGTGGACGCGGTCCCCGACCTCGACGCCAAGATGAACGCGGCGGCGCAGGTGTTCGACGAGGCGCGTCACGTCGAAGGCTTCCGCAAGTACATCACCAAGCTCGATCGCATCTACCCGATCGATCCGACACTCGAGCGGCTGCTGACCACCGTCATGGCGCACGATCGTTGGGAGCCGAAGTACGTCGGGATGCAAGTCGTCGCCGAGGGTCTCGCGATCGCGGCGTTCCGCTTCATGCAGCGCGAGACCAAGGACGAGCTGTTGAAGGAACTGCTCGAGTACATCATGAAGGACGAGGCGCGTCACGTCGGCTTCGGGATGCTGGCGCTGCGCGACGCCGTCACCAAGCTCAAGGGCAAGGACAAGAAGGATCTCGAAGACTTCGCCTTCACAGCATGCGACATGATGGTGACGAAGGTCGTTGACGGAGTGCCTAAGGACGGCTTCCTGTCGGGCGCGAGCGTGTTCGAGGAAGTGGGCATCTCGATGAAGGATATCGAGGAAGAGATGCATCGCAATCCAGCGTGGGCGGCGGCCGAGAACGACATGGAAAAGCAGTTCAACTCGTTCCTGTTCGTGGACACGATCATCCCATGCCTGCGGCAAATCGACCTGATTAATGACCGCACCGAGTCGTGGTACCAGCAGCTAGGCGTGATGCAGTTGGCATCGGCGGCGTAGCTCGCAATCCGCGCAATCAGAATGATGAAGGGCCGGTCGTCGACGACAGGCCCTTTCTTTTTTCTTCATCCTGACAAAGCGAGCATCGCGAGCCTCCCGTGTCATCCTGACGACCTGAGCAACGCGAGGAGAGGAAGGACCTCGGACAGCTTCGCGCACGCGAAGCCGGTACCGGTCTCTGAAAATCGCGCCAGCGCTCCTTCGTGGCCTCATTGGAAAGCAGCAACTCAGAAACCGGAACCGGCGGCGCTTGCGCGCCGCTGTCCGAGATCCTTCCAGCCGTTCGCGTTGCTCACTCCGTCAGGATGACACAGGAGGCTCGCGCTGCTCGCTAAATCAGCATGACGGGAGTGCTTCGCTACTCCCGGAACTTCGCTAGCGCGGCACCTGACAGCTTGTAGTTCGGCTCGCCGAATTCTTCATCGACGCCGCCCGTCGGCCTGAAACCCAGGCTGACGTACAGATCGGCGGCGTTCAGGTTCGTTCGGAAGCAGGTTAGCTGCACGGCTTCGCATCGAGGGTATCGCTCGACGATCATTTTGAGCACTTCGACCATCGCGGCGCGGCCGTAGCCTTTGCCCTGTTCCTTCGCGGCGATCATGATGTCGTCGATCCAGTAATTGTGGGCGCTGTTCGGGTCGCATGCGGTGGTCGCGTAGCCGACTACCTCGTCGCCAGAGCGGATCAGATGCGGCAGATGTTCGAAGTTGTCGCCGAACAGACGCACGTAGCATCGCGCGAGTGTCCATCGCGGCGGTGTTACGAATTTGGTCTGATCGGGGCGAAGCTGCATGTTGAACAGCTTAATGAAGTTGCTCCGATCGACTGGGTCGAGAACTACTTCCTGATCGCTCTTCTTCATGATTGCACGTGCAGGAAAATATCGCGGGCGTGTTGATCGCTGATGCGCTTGACCGACGTGATTCGATCGGCGAACTGCGCCAGCGACGACGTCTCTGCCGAGCCTACATCGACCAGCACCGCGAAGATTGAAAAATCCAGCTCGGCTTTGCGTTCGCGCAGCCGCGCCAGCCAATCCGGACTGACCTGCGACTCGCCGTCGGTGATTATCACGATATCGCCGCGCTTGAGTTTCTTTTCGCCGAGCAGTTCGACCGCGGCGTCGATTGGAGTCTCGAAGTCGGTGCCGCCGCCCGGGAAGTACTCGGCCATCTCGACGACCTTGTTCAGGTCGGGCGCGTAGCGCCGCTCGCGATTGAGGTCGAGCACCTTGAGGCTCACGTCGCCCGAGGAAAACATGACGGCGCGGAACAGGCGGCGCTGCCGCCGCGCGATATCCATCAGCGTCAGCGCGACCGCCTTCGACCACATCTCCTTGTCGCCCTGCATCGAGGAGCTGACGTCGATACACACCACCATCGGGCCCTTGCCCTTCTGCTCGTCGTCGCGCAGCCGGTACTGGAGGACGGTGCCTTCAAGCACGCGGCGGTGGAAGTCGCGCTTGAGCACGGGATGATGCATCGCGAGCAGCTCGGCGGGAATCAGGCGCCCCAGCTCGGAGCCAAGCTCGATGTCGTAAGCTTCGGCGACGCCGCGTTCGAGCGTTTTGCGCTTGAGCGCGCGCGCGTCCTGCTTGAACCGCCCGACCATCCGCGCCAACTCGCCGAGCTTTTTGTTGCGCGCCAGCCGCCGTCCCAACTCGAGCCGCGCACCGGCTGCGACGCGTCCGCCCTGCCCGAATTCGCGGCTGAAGTCATGGCTGTCCTCGGCCGCCTGATCGATTTCCGCCGCCAGCTCACCGGTCTTGAGCTGCATCCGCTTGAGCGCGCTCTGGTCCGCGCCCTTGAGTTGAGTCTCGAACTGCCGCGACTTCTGATTGAGCCGCGCTTCCGAGACTTTCGCGGCGCGTTCAGCCGCATCGGCCATTTCCGCGAGCTCTTTTTTCGCCGCCTGATCTTTTTCTTCGCCGGCGGATTCGGCTTCTTCTTTTTCCTGGATTTCGTTTACCGACTTCACCGCGTCTGCGCGCGCTTCGAGATCCTGCTCCTGCCGCGCGAGGTCCCACAGGTCGAGCATCTCGCTGCGATTGAGAAGCTTCTCCGATTTCACCAGCTCGAGCGCATGCTCGCTCATCACGATCGCGGAGATCGCGGCCTTGTCCTCTTCGAGCGCGGTGCGCGAGCGCAGCGCCTGGAACGGCGCCGACGGCACGATTTGCTCGAGGATCGTACGGTTGAGCGCGGCCGCGAGGCGCACCTCGCCGGATTTGCGGAAGACCGGGTTCATCTTGAACAGCGCGAAGAAAAGATCCTGCACCAACGCGCCGAAATGAGGGACCAGCCGCTCGCCAGTTTCCGCGAGGTCCGCGAGCGATGGCGCGTCGGCGACGATTTCGTTCCACGTGCGCCGGTCGTAGCTGTCGCTCTCGAACCACGACGCACTGGCCGGCACGACGGGCACATATACCCGTCGCGACTTGACGATTTTGGCTTTGCGCGCCATCGGCATCGATCCTACGTCACGGGATACGCGCTCGCCATCGTGGAAATTAGTGGCGTTGCGTTGCGATGTCCCTTGAACTTATCCCTGAATGCGTAACAGAATTGAAATAAGCACGAGATGGCACAAGAATCTTCAAGCAACCCGCTTTCGAACCGGCAACACGCGCTGGTGATCGCGGCTGTGCAGGAGTTTATCTCGACCGCCGAGCCTGTCGGCTCCGCGCAGATAGTCGCGCGGCATCAACTGGGCGTGCGCGCCGCGATGGTCCGCAACATGATGGCCGAGCTCGAGGACGGCGGTTACCTGCGCCAGCCGCATACGTCGGCGGGCAGGGTCCCGACTGAAAAAGCATTTCGCTACTACGTCGATCATCTCGCGGCGGCGACGCGGATCGGTTTTGAGGATCGCGCGCAAATCGAGCTGCATTACTCGAGCGCCGTGCGCAACCTGGGCGACGTCCTGCGCGACACGCCGCGCCTACTCTCGCTTCTGACCGGGCAGGCCGCGCTGGTGATGGCGCCACGCCTGGAGGCGTCGATCCTCGAGCGGGTGAACTTCGTGCGGCTGCGCGACAACCAGGTGCTGGCGGTCTTCGTCGCGTCGAAGGGCGCGATGCAGAATCGGATCGTCGATACCGAGCGCGACCATTCGCAGGACGAACTTGATCGAATGGCGCGCTACCTCAACGAGTCGCTCGAAGGACGCACGCTCGACGAAGCGCGCCGATGGATCGAGGCGCAACTGCGCGAGGAGCGCGCCAACTACGATCGCTTCATGCACGATGCGCTCGCGCTCGGCGAGGCGATTTCCGATTACGTCGGGCGTCCTGAGCTGTACGTCGAGGGCAGCCTGCAGGCGCTCGAGCAACCGGAGTTTTCCGATCGCGACAAGATGCGCGAATTGCTGCGCGCGCTCGACGACAAAACCGCTCTGCTCGAATTGCTCGAGCGCAGCCTCACCAACGCCGGCCTGACCGTATCGATCGGCTCGGAAAACTACGACCCGCGCCTGTCCTCGTTGAGCGTCGTCGCCGCATCATACGCCAGCGGCTCGAGCGCACTCGGCAGCCTGGCAATCGTCGGCCCGGTGCGGATGGACTACGACCGCGTCATCCCGCTGGTCGAGTACACCGCCCGCGCCCTGTCGCGATTGATGGAAGACTGAAGAACTAGTCGAAATGAAACCCGCGGTGGGTTTCAAACTTCCTTCGGCAGGGGTGACCCCTGCACCCAGTGATAGTAAAGATGCGGGACTTCGTCCCTGTTAGGAAGTTGGTAGCGAGGAGTTACCTCTCCCCGCGGGAGAGGTCGACGTGAGTCCGCGAGCGTCGGGTGAGGGCGCGGGCATCGAGCGCAATGTCGGCGGCCTCTCGCGCCTGATCGGGTACTTAGCTAAACTCGCAGTTACGCTGCGATGTACTCCGCTAGAGCACGTTTGTTATTCGCAACCTTTGCGTTCGTGCTTCTCCAGAGCCAGCGCGCCACGCGTTACGCGCCCATTTTGATCCTCGACCGCAGCTTCCAGTCCTTGGTCTTTCGCGTTCCTGACAGCACTACAATTGGTGAATCTCTCCTACTTCTTGCAAATCCCCTTGCAAAACGATTGGCGCGGTCGTAGGGATCAACTTGTAGTCAACAAGAAGCAGCGTTGACGAACTATGCGTCACCGGGCGGGCGTCGGCTGCGGAGTCGCACTTGGAGGCGTAGCCGCTGGTTCCAGCGCGGAGGTAGGTTTACTGCCTGGACACGCCGTCGGATAACAGTTGCAATATCCTAGTTCCCCGACTACGGCCATCGCGGGCATACGACCGCTTGACCCAGAGGGGTTCCTTGAACATGCCGAAGACGCGACGGCCAGCATAAGGATCATAGAAGATATGGCGTTTTGTGAAATGCGCTCAAACACGCTCGCTCGCATTAATCGCTTGGCAGAGACGGGATAAAGACAAACTCGAGCGAAAAACTGAATTGGAGGAGTTCTCATGAAGAGCATATCCTCTCCGCGAAGTGCTTCCACGGATTGGATCTTATCGAACCTCATGTTCTTTTCCCTCATGATTGGGTACGCATCATGTGCGCGGTCGTCATTTGCGCTTGCAGCGGACACTGAACCAATGGTCTCGCTCGCCGGCGGCGTGCCTCCTCAGGCGCCCACCCTTCTGGCTGGGGCCGATCCCGCATCTGCGGGCAATTTACTCCAGATGAGAATTTATCTCGAACTCCGCGACAAGGCAGCGGCGCGCCAGATGAACGAGGATCTCCACAACTCAGCTTCTTCAAATTATCACAAGTGGCTCAACCCGCAGAAGTTTGATGAGATGTTCGGCCCACTCCAGACCACCTACGATGAAATCTCAGCTTGGCTCCAATCTCAGGGATTCAGCGTGACTGCGATTCGCCGGGATCGGCGAGACATAGAATTCAGTGGAACAGTCGCGCAAGCCGATCAGGCATTTCACGTTCAGATCTTGGGTATGCGCGATGGCAAGCACTACGGGATAACATCTGACCCGATGATCCCAACTCGTTTCCAAGGTCTTATCCTTGGCGTCATGGGCCTTGACAATTTGAGTGCAGTCTCTCCCGCATCGACTATTTCGCCCATCTGAACCTTCAGCAATTCGAAGAGTTCGAACGGAATATCTTACACAGCATTTGCTCCCGCGGACTTCTACACCTTCTACGACGAGAACGGACTACTCAGTGCTGGTGTCAACGGCAACATTAGCGGAAGTCCTAACGAGTGTCTGGCGATAGTAGGTCTGTCCGATTATTTGCCCGCAGCGCTCAGAAGCTAGGTGGTCTCACTATGTGTCATCTGCGAGGCGAGGGCGTTGGCGTTGAGGTTGGCCACACCGAGAGCGGGGCGCCCACTATCGCGCCCGAAACCGGAGGGGCCGCATTACCTTCCATGCGAGGCTTGTTCGAACAGCCCAAAGCCTCTGCTGCGATCACAATGGCGAAGAACATCGCAAGCCGCGAAATCGAGCGAAGCGTCCGTTCGCACGCCATTGGAGCATAAAATTCAACAGGAGGAGTTTCCATGAAACAGACCTTCATGGTCTCACGGACTCGAATTTCCTTAAACATTATGCTGTTTCTCCTCGTGATCTCACATACGGGTGGAACGCTCGCGCAGACACCTGATGGTGAACCTATGGTCTCGCTACCCGGCGGCGTGCCGCCTCAGGCGCCTACCCTGCTGGCTGGGGCCGCTCCGGCAACTGCCGACAGGTCCCTCCAGCAGATTCAGCGCGATTCACTTTGTGCAACAAGCGCACACAATCCGCGAGGCGGCGCAGGACTCAGATGATCCACCATCGCTGGACCGTTCTGTTCCAGCTTGCACTCATCGCGGCATGTCTAGGCGCGAGCACCTGGTGGTTCTTGCGACATCGATACAGCTGAAATTTCCACCTTCCCGGGCACTGGCGCGACTCTGAATCGTGCTTAGTTTTATTTGGTATCGGTCTGCGAAAATGAACAAGCGACACAAGCATCCTCAGGATGGGAATCCCGGTATGGATGGAGAATTCGACCCGGCCAACGCCGGTCCCGAATCAGAGCAAGGCGGCGAACTGGAAGCTCTAAGGGCGCAGCTCGCCGAGAGGGACAAGGAAATCGCCGAGCTGAAGGACAAGTATCTTCGCACGCTCGCCGACAGCGAGAATTCGCGCAAGCGAATCCGCCAGCAGAGCGAGGAATCCGTACGCATACAGCGCGAGGCGATTCTGCGCGACCTGCTGCCGATTATCGACAATCTCGAGCGCGCGCTCGCGGCCGCGCGCAGCGGCACCGACGGCAAGACGATCGTTGACGGCGTCGAGATGACGGTGCGTGCGCTGATCGATTTCCTCCGCGCGCAAGGCGTCACGCCGCTGCAATCGGTCGGCCAATCCTTCGATCCCAATCGGCATGAGGCGGTCGATCACGTGGCGTCCGAGGCCCATCCGCCGAACACGGTCGTCGATGAATTCCATCGCGGCTACCTGATTGGCGAGCGGGTCCTACGGCCGGCGCGCGTGTCAGTCGCAAAGGGCAATGGGCCTAATCCAGGAAAGCGAAACGGAGGCGAAAATGACGCTTCCGACGTTGAAAATAGCTGAAGCGTGATTATTTCTATCTTAAGTTTTATATCAGGGGACCTCTACTAACATGGCAAAAGTAATCGGTATCGACCTCGGCACGACGAACAGTTGCGTCGCGATCAT
>PMOH01000061.1:6619-10906 GCA_003161515.1 Deltaproteobacteria bacterium | reverse complement strand
ACCATCGAGATCCTGATGCCGGCCGACGCGCGCGATACTACCGGCGCGGCGCCGCTGAACGGCAACCCGGCGATCGGCGTCGTGGTCGATCAATCCAGCAACGTTACCGAGCGACTCTACAGTTCGCCGCTCGGTCCGACCGTGCAGCAAGCGATCGGACGGTCGGCAGACGAGGCCGGGATGAACGCGTCGTCGTCGCCCGAGGTCGCCTACAAGCCGGGCGTCAAGAACACCGAATATGTGCTCGAGAGCAAGATTCGCCGATGCTGGGTGAAGAAGTCCCGCGCCAGCGGCCAGGACGGTCCAATCTGGCGGACGGTCGCGGACTTCGTGCTCGACATTGCAATCTACAAACCGCCGTTCAGCGTCCCGTTCTGGACCGGCAGCACCAACGATACGTATTACGATCCGCCGGTCGGGAGTTTCGGCCTCGGCTCGGAGGACGAAGCTGGAATCTACGACGAGCCGGGGCAGGTGTTGTCGGTCGCGCTGACGCGCTCGGTCGCGGCGATTTTCCAGCGCCAGGACTTACGCAACCTGATGCTCGAAGACGATATAAAATCGCACTAGACGCGCGGTTACGGCGCGGTCTTTGAACAACTGGTATGTTGGAATAGCCTAGACCGAGCACCGGAGAGTCAATTGCCGAGGCGCGTGCGGATGCTTATCTCCGCCGCGCGGCCGCAAATCCGGATCGTATCATCTGCCAAGAGGGAACACGCTGGATGGAAATCGGATTCGTTGGTCTCGGCAAAATGGGCATGAACATGGTCGAGCGGCTGCGTCGCGACAACCATCAGATCGTGGCGTTCGATCTTGACGATGCAAAGCGCCAAGAAGTCTCGACCTTCGGTGCCGACGGTGTCGGCTCGCTGAAAGAGCTCGTCGCTCGGCTCAAAGCGCCTCGCGGCGTGTGGGTGATGGTGCCGGCGGGCGATCCGACCGAGACCACGATTAACCAACTGGCGGAATTGCTCGAACCCGGCGACGCGATTATCGACGGCGGCAATACCAACTTTCACGATGACGTCCGCCGCGCAGCACTGATCGGCGCGGAAAAGCTGCACCTGGTCGATGTCGGCACCAGCGGCGGCATCTGGGGACTCAAGCTGGGCTACTGCCTGATGGTCGGCGGAGAAAAAGAAATTTTCAGACGCTATGAGCCGATTTTTAGAACGCTCGCACCTCCCGACGGCTACGATCATGTCGGCGGCCACGGCGCGGGTCATTACGTGAAGATGGTCCACAACGGAATCGAATACGGGCTGATGCAAGCGTACGCGGAAGGGTTCGAGGCGATGCACAAGTCGGACTACAAGTTCGATTTGCCGAAGATCGCCAACTTGTGGCGTCAAGGAAGCGTCGTGCGCTCGTGGCTGCTCGAGTTGACGGCCAACGCGCTCGAGAAAGATCCGGGGCTCAAGCAAATCCGCGGCTACGTCGAGGATTCGGGCGAGGGCCGCTGGGCGGTGCAGGACGCAATCGACAAAAACATCTCGATGCCGGTGATCACGATGGCGCTGTTTACGCGCTTTCGATCGCGCGCGGACAAGGGCGAAGGAACCTTCGGCGAGAAATTGCTCGCCGCGCTGCGCGACGAGTTCGGCGGACACGGCGTCGTCAAGGAATAGTGCGCAAGCACCGGTAAAAGGTTTTTATGGCTGTGGGCGCAAATAGAAGCGTTGATCTCAATCATCTGCATCCGGTTAAGGAACGCAATCACTACGAGCCGTGCATCATCGTGATCTTCGGTGGCGCCGGCGACTTGAGTCGTCGCAAGCTGATACCGGCGTTGTACAACCTGTCGCTCGACGGCGAATTGCCCGACAAGTTCGCGATTCTCGGTTTCTCGATGGAGGATCTCGACGACGAGAAGTACCGCGCGTTCGCGCTCAGCGGTATCGAGCAGTTCTCGCGCCGCCCGGTCGATGAAGAACACTGGGCGAAGTTCGCGCCGATGCTGCATTTCAATCGCGGCTCGTTCACCGAAGCGGCGGACTACCAGAACCTGCGCAAACGATGCGAGGCGATCGACGAGAAGCGCGGCACCGAAGGCAATCGCGCCTTCTACTTCGCGATTCCGCCGGCCTTCATCGACACCTGTTCGGAAGGACTGACCGCGGCGAGCATGATTCATTCGCCCGGCAGGGGCCAACCGTTCACGCGGGTCGTGGTCGAAAAACCGATCGGCTCCGATCTCGCCAGCGCGTCGGAAATCAACGCCGAACTCGCGCGCCATTTCGATGAAAGCCAGATTTTCAGAATCGATCACTACCTCGGCAAGGAGACGGTCGAGAACCTGATGGTGTTGCGATTCGCCAACGCGATCTTCGAACCGATCTGGACGGCGCGCTTCGTCGATCATGTGCAGATAACCGTCGCTGAGGCCGAGGGCGTCGGCACGCGCGCCGCCTACTACGATCACGCGGGCGCGCTGCGCGACATGGTGCAAAGCCATCTGCTGCAGACGCTTTGCATGATCGCGACCGAGCCGCCCAATACCACCGGTGCCGAGTCGATGCGCGATGCGAAGCTCGACGTGCTGCGTGCGCTGCGTCCGCTCGGCGACGATGACCTCGAGAAAAGGGTCGTGCGCGGCCAGTACGGCGAAGGATTGATCGGCGGGGTGCCGGTCAAAGCGTACCGCGAAGAGGAGCACATCGCGCCGGATTCGCAGGTCGAGACTTTCGTCGCGCTGCGATGCTGGATCGACAACTGGCGATGGGCGGGAGTGCCGTTCTACCTGCGCACCGGCAAGCGGATGCCCAAGCGCTCGAGCGAGATTGCGATCTACTTCAACAACGTGCCCCGAATTCTGTATAACGCAAATCCACGCGCACCGCTGGCGCCCAACATGCTCACGATAAGGATTCAGCCTGACGAGGGCCTCGCGCTGCATATCATGTCGAAGGTGCCCGGGTCGGCGACCAAGCTGCAGCAGGTCAAAGTCGATTTCCATTACGTGACTTCGACGCCGGAAGCGTACGAGACTCTGCTCAACGACGTGATCGTCGGCGACCAGACGCTCTTCATGCGGCGCGATACGGTCGAAGAGGCGTGGAAGTTCGTGCAACCGATCCTCGACGCATGGGAACAGTCGCCGATGGATCCTCCAATCTACGCCGCGGGCTCGTGGGGACCGCTCGAAGCGGCTCTGATGATCGCGGCGGATGGCCGCACCTGGCGAACGTTATAGGGGATTGGAATGAGCGCTGGTATCACTCTCACCCGGCACATCATGACCAAGAGCGGAACCGCCATCCCAGTAGCGGACCTAGCGCTGATCATGGAGCGCATCGAATTGATCGCCAAGCGCATCACGCGCGAACTCGCAGCGGCGGGTCTCAGCGGCGAGCTCGGCTACACCGGCGAGACCAATGTGCAGGGTGAGAAGGTCAAGAAGCTCGACCAATGGGGCAACCAGGTTTTCCTCGACGCATTCGAGCACGGCTACCCGGTATGCAGTCTCATTTCCGAGGAAATGGACCAGCCGCATCATTACTCAGTCAACTGCCGCGACAATAGCTACTGCATACTCTATGACCCTATCGACGGTTCATCCAATACCGACGTAAACGGGTCGCTCGGCACTATCTTCGCCGTCAAGAAGCGCGCGCCCGGGCACGGCCAAGGAATCGAAGACATCCTGGTTCCGGGAACGCAGCAACTCATCGCGGGCTATATTTTATATGGTCCAGCTGCACAGCTGGTTTATACTGCGGGCGCAGGCGTCGACGTCTTCACGCTCGATCGCACGCTCGGCGAATTCATTCTGTGGAAAGAAAACGTGAAGATGCCGCGGCACGGCACTACCTATGCGGTCAACCAGGCCAACGCGAGCAAGTGGCACGACGGCGCGCGCAAGTTTCTCGCGCATATTACTAGTCGCAAAGATAAACGAACTAGCTATTCGCTCAGGTACTGCGGTGCATTCGCCGCCGACTTCCATCGATGCCTGCTCGAAGGCGGAATCTATATGTATCCCGGCGAAGTTGCTGAAGGCGGCAAGGCCAAGGGCAAGTTGCGCCTGATGTACGAACTGGCGCCACTCTCGATGCTCGCGGAGAATGCGGGAGGCCGCGGCTCGACCGGCAAGAATCGGATTCTCGACATCGCAGCAACCGCGATCCACGAGCGGCATCCGATCTACATGGGCAGCGCGGAGGAAGTCGCGCTCGCCGAATCGTTCAACGTCGAAGGCTGAAGCCGCGAGGTTCCCATGGATGGGCTCATCCTGGCCGGCGATGTCGGCGGAACCAAAACTCAACTCGGGCTCTTCAAGCATTC
>PMOH01000061.1:0-6607 GCA_003161515.1 Deltaproteobacteria bacterium | reverse complement strand
GTGCCGGGTCCGATAATCGACGGCCGCGCGCACGCCACCAATGTGCCGTGGCAACTTTCCTCTACATCGCTGTCGCGTGCGCTGAAAGGCATCCCGGTTCGTCTGCTTAACGATCTCGCGGCTATCGCCTATGGAATGGTTCATCTTAAGCCCAATGAGTTTGCGGTTCTGCATCGCGCCGAGAATCCGCCCGAACACGGCAACATCGCAGTGATCGCGGCGGGCACCGGTCTCGGCGAGTCTTCGCTGGTCTGGGAGGGCGACGAAAATAAATATTACGCAGTCGCGTCCGAGGGCGGGCACAGCGATTTCGCGCCGCACGGGGCCGAGCAGATCGAGTTGTTGCGATTTCTCACCGACGAATTCGGACACGTCAGTTACGAGCGCGTCCTGTCCGGTCCGGGCCTCTGGAACATCTACAGATTTCTACGGCGCGAGAGCGACACTGAAGAACCCGGTTGGCTGAAGGCCGAAATTGCCGCCGGCGATCCGTCGGCCGCGGTAAGCGACGCGGCACTCGCGGGACGCGACCCCGTATGCGTTCACGCGCTCACCATGTTTTGCGATATTTACGGTTCCGAGGCCGCCAACCTCGCGCTCAAGGTCCTGGCGCTCGGCGGTGTATATCTCGGCGGCGGCATCGCGCCTAAAATTTTGCCGATGCTGACAAGTGGTGCGTTCGTGAAAGGATTTCTGGCGAAGGGCCGGCTGAATGAAATTTTGAAACGGATCGAAGTCCGCGTCTCGCTGAATCCAGCCACCGGCCTGCTCGGTGCGGCCCATTATGCGGCGGCGATGTTGTGATATAGAAATGCAAACTGCAATCACACTCCCGAAGGGAGACCACAGGGTATGATGACCAAGCGCGTTCGAGAGATTCTCAGCTACTACGATTCCGATAACGGCAGCGTGCGCAATAACCTGTCGCGGATGCTCAACAACGGCAAGCTCGCGGGCACCGGCAAATTCGTCATCCTGCCGGTGGACCAGGGCTTCGAGCACGGCCCGGCGCGCAGCTTTGCCATGAATCCGCCGGCGTATGACCCGCGCTATCACTTTCAGCTCGCTATCGACGCGGGATGCAACGCGTTCGCGGCGCCGCTCGGACTCCTCGAGGCGGGCGTCGCCGAGTATGCGGGCGAGATTCCGCTCATCCTGAAGGTTAATAACCACGACGTGCTCAATGACGAAAAAGATCCCGCGCCCTCGATGACCGCCAGCGTCAAGGACGCACTGCGGCTCGGCGCCGCCGCGGTTGGTCTCACGATCTATCCCGGCTCGACGCAGGAAAAGTCGATGTACGAAGAGGCGCGCGCAATCGGCGAAGAGGCCAAGGCCAACGGCCTGCCGCTAGTCATCTGGTCGTATCCGCGCGGCTCCGGCATCAGCAAGCAGGGCGAGACCGCGCTGGACGTGGTCGCGTACGCGGCGCAAATCGCGGCGCAACTCGGCGCCAATATCATCAAGGTCAAGCCGCCCACCGCGTTCATCGAACAAGCCGAAGCCAAAAAAGTTTACGACTCGCAAAAGATTCCGCTCGAACCGCTCTCGGCGCGCATTCAGCACGTGATGCAGGCCGCGTTCGCCGGCCGGCGAATCGTCATTTTCTCGGGCGGCGTGAAGGAGACCGACGACTCGCTGCTCAACACCGTTCGCGGGATCAATGCCGGCGGCGGTTACGGCTCGATCATCGGCCGCAACAGCTTCCAGCGCCCGAAGCCTGAGGCGATCGCGCTGCTCAGCAAGGTGATCGACATTTACAAAGGCTGATCGATCATGAAGTACAGCGAGTACCAGCATCTCCTGTTCGAGCGGAAGGACGACGGCATCCTGCTCATCACGATCAATCGTCCCGAAGTTCTCAACGCCACCAACAGCCGCCTGCATTGGGAGTTGAGCCGCGTGTGGCTCGACATCGCCGACGACGACGAAACCAATGTCATCGTGGTGACCGGTGCGGGGCGCGCGTTTTCGGCCGGTGGCGACCTCGAGATGATTCAGAACATGGCGGCGAGCGCGGCCAACATCGGCAAGGCCTGGAAGGAAGCCGGCGACATCGTTTACAACATGATCAATCTCGACAAGCCGATCATCTCGGCGATCAACGGTGTCGCGGTCGGCGCGGGATTGGCGGTCGCGTTCATGGCGGACATCAGCATCGCGTCCGAGTCGATGCGCATCACGGACGGTCACCTGCGCCTGGGCGTCGCGGCCGGCGATCACGCGGTGATCATCTGGCCGCTGCTATGCGGGATGGCCAAGGCGAAGTACTACCTGATGACCGCGGATTTTATCGACGGCAAGGAAGCCGAGCGCATCGGGCTGGTCAGCCTGTGCGTCCCCGCCGACAAACTGATGGACAAGGCGATGGAAGTCGCGCGCAAGCTCGCTCGCGGTCCGCAGCAAGCGGTGCGATTCACCAAACGCTCGCTCAACAACTGGCTGCGCGTCGCAGGACCGGCGTTCGACGCATCACTGGCGCTCGAGATGATGGGATTTTTCAGCGCCGACCTGGCCGAAGGCGTCGCCGCATTACAGGAAAAACGCCAACCGTCTTTCCCAGGCTTCGGCAAACCGAAATCCTGACCAGCTTCACCCCCCTTTTGATGCGGCGTGCATTTTGGAATACTGTGCATCGTTTGAAACGACTCTAAACTTGGGCGAGGGACAAAAAGGAAAATGTTAAGGAAGAAAATTGCGCTTGTGGCTGCTTCGGCGATGCTCGCGACGACGGTTGCGTTCAGCGCCAGTGCACGACCGGCTTTCGCTGCGGCCAAGGTCGATTGCGACGCCGTGATGAACGAGGTCAATAGCGGTAAGAAGGCCAAGGAGATCGCCACCGACCTGAGCATCTCGACCTCGAGCGTCTATCGCTGCAAGCGGCACGCAAAGGCTGCCGCGAAGGCCGCGAACAAATCGTCGCCGCAGGCTATGAAAGGTAACGAGCCGCCGATGGCTCCGGCGGGGGCAGCTTCGCCTGCGATGGCACCGCCCGCGGCGGCTGCTTCTCCTAAGTAGGAATTTTTTGCGCATCGACGCGTCGCGAGCTTTTCACGGTTCGCGACGCGTCGTGCTGCGTACAAATTTTCGACGACGTAATCGCGATGCCGAAATGCGAACTGTGCGAGTTGGCTGACTACACGCAGCGCTACGCCGATTTCGTTCACCCTTTCAAATTTACAATTCTCGATTGCGACTCGTGCGATACTCCGATGGCCGTCCTCGGTGACCATCGCGCGGTGCCGACCGAAGAAGAGCGCGCGTTCATGATCGAGGCGCTGTCATTGGTCGCGCGCGCGAAGTATGGCGCCGACAAATTCGGTATCGACGACGTCATGCGCCAGATTCCCGACCACTGTCACATGCACGCCCGCCCTATTCGGCGCTGGCAATATTAGCCGCCGCACCGCGCCCTTCCCGCCCATCAAACATATTACAGCGCAGTTTCGTGCGTTTTACCCATTTGGTATGCGCCTCGTCTTATGCTACATACCCGCCGTTACGCGCGCTGCTTTAGGGGAAGCGGCGTCTATGGCGGGAGTAAGCCTTTTTGGGGGTGCTCCAGCCGGTTCCCTTCAGGAGGTATGGGGGAAAATGGCTAACGGTACGGTCAAATGGTTCAGCCCAAAAAAGGGCTACGGCTTCATCACGATGGAAGACGGGCAGGAAGTGTTCGTCCACTACAGCGCCATCGGTGGGGCAGGTTTCCGCTCACTCGAACAGGGTGAGCGCGTCGAATTCGAGGTCGCGCAAGGCCCCAAGGGCTTGCAGGCTTCAAACGTCGCCAAGGGATAGGCGCGCGGGGAGTTCGGAAAGGGGGTACTTTTCGATTTCCGATGATTCGGATCGCGACGGGTGTGCGTTGTCGGCGTCGGCGCGTCTGCAGGTTTGTGATATGACGGCGTCATGAGTGACGCAGTTCCGCTTGGCAACCGGCTTCGCTTCGGCACGATGGTCTCGACGTCGAGTCGCGAAGAGGCGACGCGCGGCCTCGAGTCGATCTCGCGATGGGGCTACGAAGTCCTGTGGGCGCCCGACCACGTCGCGTTCACCGGACCGGTTAACGATCCGCTGACGACGCTCGCCTACCTGTCGGCGCTCGAACCCAAACTTACGTTCGGCACCAGCGTTTACCTGCTGCCGCTGCGCCACCCGGTGCCTGTCGCGAAAATGGTCGCGACACTGGACCGCTTGCTGGGCAGTGGTCACTTCATCTTCGGCGTCGGCGTTGGCGGCGAATTCCCGCGCGAGTACGAAGCCTGCGGTATCCCGATCCGCGAACGCGGCGGGCGCGCGACCGAGGCGATCCAGGTGATGAAACGCCTGTGGACCGGCGACCGCGTCGAGCATCGCGGCAAATATTTCAACTTCGGCGAAATCTCGATGCAGCCCCGCCCCAAAACTCCCGGCGGCCCTCCAGTCTGGATCGGCGGACGCGCCGAAGGCCCGCTGAAACGCGCCGCGAGGTACGGCGACGGATGGATGCCGTATGTCGTCACACCAAAACGTTTCGCCGACGGCCTGGATTTCATCGGCAAAGAAGCAGAGCGCGCCGGCCGCAAAATTACGGAGTTCGGCACCTGCATCCAGATATTCTGCACGCTCGGCGAGAGCGTCGANNCCCGCCGACGCAGCCGCAAAAATCAGCGAGTACATCAAAGCCGGCGCCCGCGACATCGGAATCGACGCCGTCACGCACCCATCAGAACGCACGTCCCAACTGGAACAGTTCGCCAAGGAAGTAATCCCACTACTGAGTCTCTAGACGCTAGATCTTGCCTCCTCCGTTCGTGGGAGGAGGCCGACGCGCGTCCGCGCGCGTCGGGTGGAGGACCTTTTTTCAGGATTTTGTTTCCGCCTAGCCGTGCTGCCAGCCGCGATCCCATCGCTCATCATGAATCCTCGGCAACACCGATTTGCGCATCGGCCGCTTGAACGCATCCGCCGGATAACCCATCGGCACCAGCGCGATCAGTTGATACTGCTCCGGCACGCCGAGAATCGCCTTGGTCTCCGATTCCTTACTGGTAAGCATCGTGGTCATCGCAGTGCCGACCCCGACGGCGCGCGCCGCGAGCATCATCAGTTCGATCGCCGGAAAGATCGATCCATAAGTCGCGCCGAAGTTGAACAGGTCAGCCGCGCTGCCGCGCTCAACGCGCATCTTCGGCCGATCGAGAAAGACGACGACGTGAACCGGCACGATCGCGAGTTGCGCGGCGAACTCGTCGCCCGTCTTGAGCGCTTTCACCGCGCGCGGCGACAAAGTCGTGCGGCCACGGATGATCGCGCTGTCCTTGTACGGAACCCATACCGCATCGTACAGCTTCTGAATTTCACGGCGCGCCGCTGCGTCGCGTACGATCATGAACTCCCACGGCTGCGCGTTCGATCCCGACGGCGCCATGTTCGCCGTTTCGAGAATTTTGATCAGCTCCGCTTCGGGAATCGGCCGGTCGAGGAAGCGGCGCATCGTGGGCGTTGAGGTGGCGACTTCGAAGAAATCCATCAGCGTCCTCTTTTTTCAGCTTTCACCGAATCACACCAGTTCGATCGGATGTTCGCGACGAGCGACGACGCGCCCGACGATCGCGGCCTCGCGATGCCCGCTACTTTGAAGTTCCGCGACCAGCGCAATCGACTGCTCGTCAGGTATCGCGATCAGTAATCCGCCNNCGAACGCTCGGCGCGTAGTACTCGCGATTGCGCTCGCCGCCGCCTGGAATCATTCCGGCGCGGCATTGCTCGAGCACGCCGGGCAGCAGCGGCAAGTCGGATTCCTCGAACACAAACGTAACGCCGCTGCCTTCGGCCATCTTGAGCGAATGACCGACCAGCCCGAAGCCGGTGACGTCGGTCGCCGCGTGAACGTCGTATTTTAGCATTGCGGTAGCGGCAGCGGCGTTGAGTTGGATCATCGAGCGGACGGCGGCCTGATACGGCTCGTCGGCCAGCGCGTCGCGCTTGAACGCGGTCATCAAAATTCCCGTGCCGAGCGCCTTGGTCAGCACCAGCGCGTCGCCGACTTGCGCGCCGACATTGCGCACGATCCGTCGCGGGTCGATCACGCCGGTAATCGCCATCCCGAATTTCACTTCTTCGTCGGCGACAGTGTGGCCGCCGACGATCACGACGCCCGCCTCTCGCGCCTTGTCGGCGGCGCCGCGCAGAATCTCCGCGAGCATCTCACCGGGCAATCCGCTCTGGGGCCAGCATACGATGTTGAGCGCGGTGCGCGGCACGCCGCCCATCGCATATACGTCGGAGAGCGCGTTGGCGGCGGAGATCTGTCCGTAGGTGAAAGGATCGTCCACCACCGGCGTGAAAAAATCGACGGTGTTGACGATCGCGAGATCGTCGGACAGACGGAACACTCCGGCGTCGTCGCCGGTCGAGATTCCGACCAGCAAATCAGGATGGCTCGGCAAATCGAGCCGCGCGAGGACTGCAGAGAGGTCCGCCGGACCGAGCTTACCGGCTCAACCCGCAGCCTTGCACCGCGCAGTCAGGCGAACCAGCTCGCCCCGCGATGGATTGTTGTCCTTCAACTTGGACATAGCGGATATTGTCGCTCATCGCAGAGCCGAAGTCAGCCGCGCAGGCTTTT
>PMOH01000007.1 GCA_003161515.1 Deltaproteobacteria bacterium | reverse complement strand
GAATCAGCGGACGTTCGCGGAATCGCTTGAGATTTCCTGTATTTTCGGAGGAACACCCGTTTCAAAGCGCGCTCGGAAGTGTGAAGCAGGTTCGCTTGTGTCGCGAGGCCGAGGGGGGTCTTGGTTGGATTGCGGCGGACTTAGCTAGAATGAAGCGGCACGAACCATTGCGTCGGTACTGAAGAAGCTCCTGTCAACCGCTCCCATATTGATGTACCAGCATTCTCTTTCCGGGCTTTCTCTTCCGGGCAGATAGCACACTGTCGAGAGACCCGATTGGACGTCGGTCGAGACCGCGCCGACCACGAAAGACCGCTTGAAAGGATAGATTGCAACATGCGCATCAGGCACTGGCCGATCGCGCGTAGCGAGCCAATAGATATGACTGCGGAACAAATGGCCATTGCGATCATAATCGTCGATATATGGTTCGAACCAGGTCTCGCCGTCCATGTAGAGCACCGTCCTGGAGTCGAGAGGTCTTATTCGCGATAGGTCGGGGGTTGCTTCCAACAGGTACATGTGGCGCATTTCCCATGCTTCTGGGCAGACACTCGTGCCGCCATCGGTTTCGCACTGAACTTCAGGCGAGTGAATCGCATGCATCGTGGCCAGCATTTCCTTCTCGCCCAGGAATTTGTAGAAATATTGCTCGGTCTTGGCGTTAAAGCCGGAGTAGTGATCCGGATCCCACGCATGCGCCGAACTTCCGTTGGAGGTCACGGACGAACTCATGATCGATTCGTTCAGGCGGCGCAACCGCCGGCTGCCGGACGCGAGAGACCAAATGTCGTCCCCTCGTTTCGGATCAGCATAACGCCAACGAATCAGTCCCGAACCACGAATCTCCTGCGGTGAGAGAATCGGGTAGAGGCCGAATAACCAGTAGCGTCCGGTCGACTTGAAGTCCGGATCAGCCGGCACAGGATTGACCTCGGTGCGCCCGACGAGATTGTACCCGGCATAGTGGCCGATCTCGAAGTACTCGATCTGCTTATCCTGCGGGCCGTGGCGCTCGAAGCTTGAATCGCAGTCATAGTAGCGAAGATCATAGTCGTCGGTCGTGATCGGTCGGAAGACACTATTCCAGACGATCTTGTTCGCGACTTCCGGATCATTCGGGTCGATCAGCGGGAATGGCTCTCCCGCCACGTAACCGACCAGGCTGCGGCGATCGTCGGATAAGCGCACCTGTCCCGCGTATTGTTCGGTCGCAGAATGGCCCTACCCGGAGGGAGGGTCCACTCGTTCGGTCGCCACAATCTTCATGGTCATGCCGTAGCGTACTTTCGAGAAGACTCCCGGCGAGACCAGAGCGGCTACTTTAGATGCGTTTTCAGGGGTAATGAAATCTCCGGGTTTGACTTGAGCAAACGCGGGACAATTGACTAAGGTCCAGATAGTCAACGCAAAAATGTGCATTTTAATCACGGCGCTCTCCGGTCGGGGTGAAAAAATGCGTTCTCTCAGAAAAGATCCAGGGCGCGTGCCATGGTGGTCAAATTGCTGTCAAAACCGCCGCTATTTTGAACACAGAACGCGATTGGAGAGTTCGCGGTCATGCAGCTTGCTTTTGGTATGCGCGATCGTCGTCGCGTCGTCGGGGTGCGCGCAGCTGCAGCCGTCCCCACCCTCGGACCCGATCGAGCGACTGGATAATATCATGGATTCAAGCGGCTATTTTTTCCCACGGCCACAGCCTAACGGGGGCGATGCCTATGGGGCGGCATTCGTGCGAAATCCCTCTGTTATCAAAGGAAATGAATTACCGGCCATCCAGGGCGCGCAAGCCTATGGCAAACGAATGCTCGAAGGGGCGGCAGCGGCGCGGGACTGCGCTAAAAGCCATGACCCGGATACAGCGACGGCTTGTAAAGAGTTTGTGACGAAGTTCTGCGATCGTGCCCAAAGCGCTTTTGAACTGTCGCAGGATGAAACCGATTGGTGGCGTGCGAACTCTCCGACATTTCAAAACCAGCCTGCGGCGGCGAAATCTATGTACCAGCCTCCGAAATTAATTCCACAGACTCGGCTGGTGGCCTGTGGTATGGACAAGATTCAAGTGGTCCAGGGATATGACGTCGGCGGAACAAGTCAAATCGCGGCGTCGGTGGCCGCGAAGAAACCGAAAGCCAAAGATGCCGCGCCGGTTGCGCCGGGAAGTACCGGCGCAATAGCGGCTGCGGCGCCTGCTCCGAAAGAGGTCAAAGGCGTGATCGCGACTGCGCCGCCCGTTAAAAATGTCGAGAGCGCGAGGTTGGCGGAATTGTCACCCGCGCCGAAGCAAGAGGATGCCTATCCGAGCAAAGTTGCGCCGCAAGCCGCTCGTGCAAAAGCCGTGACCGCGCCTGTGCAGGTTCCAGATGCGGGCACGGAAGCATCTCGAAATGCTCGACCTGAGGGGTCCCGGGTCGCGGCGGTTTCCGGCGACGATTTCATCACAGACGAATCGCAGACCGAACCGCAGGACAACAAATCGACGCCGAAGAATGCTCCGATAAGCAGCGTTGTGACGGGAACTTTTGGTGGACAACTATTCGGCCGCTCGGGAGGACACAGCTTTTCGGCGGGTCTCATATTGACGCTGGAGGGAGCCGGGAAAGAGCTGAAGGGCGCGTGGATCGCGGAGCAGGGAAAATCCGGTAAGGTCACGGGAACATTGGCGGGGTCGAAAATCGCAACCCTGCGCCTGCAGCAACTCGAGCCCTGCGCAGGAAGCTACGATGGTTCGGCGGTGGTCGTAGAAGACGGAGCACGTTTGCGCGGTTCTTACAGAGGCACGGACTGCAAAGGACAGGTTGAGGCCTCGTTCATTGTAGTCAAGCGCTTATGATGGGTCTGCAGGTGGCGGCTCGCACGCGGCGGCGGCGCGGGTTGGAACGGCAGTCTCGCTCGCCTCTGTTTTATTATCCGTCGCGGCTGGCCGACGGCAAGCCCTCCGTCAGATTTCCCTGACCCAGAAAGTTACTGGGCGCAGGTTCTGCGTCGCAATCGCAATCACGGCGAATGCCACGATCGCGAGCACCGTCGCGATTGCGATGAACCCTGGAAGTCCGCGCGATCCTCATCGCTTGCGGGGAAGGATTTGAACCTTCGACCTCCGGGTTATGAGAAAACGTTGCGGCGGGCTGTCCCTACCAAAAACTCCGAAAGCGTTGAAAAGTCTGGTGATTTATTTCGATCGGCCGTAGTGTCGCCGGCATGCACTCACTCTTCTCGGAACTCTTCTCATGGCTCACCTGTCGGTTTCGCGGCCGCGTAGAATTGGAGCTCGAGGTCATAGCGCTCCGCCATCAACTCGCCGTCTGCGCCGCCAGAGGCACGGACGCACCCAGCTTTTCGCGATTGATCGCCTAATTTGGGTCTGGCTCTACCGGCTGTGGCCGCGATTCCTGGAAACCGCCTCAGCGCACGCGATTTCCGAAGGGACAGTCAGGAAATCCCAAAGGCCGTCCGCGCGGTTTCGCGAAGCTCAGCAACCTTGCTCAGAGAGATACTTTCGGAGCGGGTGGAAGTGCGCGAAAACAGACGCGTCAGAACCGTCACCAAGAAAGAATTGATCTTGAGGTATGCGGTAAACAAAGCCGCGACGGGTGATCCTCGGGCGCGCGAGTTTCTGATCAATCGGACTCCATGGCTACAGAAGGAGTTCGCCGAACCGAAAAGACCAGGCATATCTGACATCGAAGCCTTCGAGAAAGCCAGGGAGATACTTCGCGGTGCTCTCTGATATGCAGACCCCATGGACGCTACGTGGGACACACAGCTTCTCTTAGACGTGACGATGGAAGCCAAGCGCTCAGAGCACACAACGCTCGAGGAATTTTCTCAGCAGTGAAGAAGTCAATCGCGGGCCGAGCGTGTTCGGGACTGCCCAATATTCAATCGGGACGGAGGTCCTAAGGTGTTCCCGGAAGGTCTTAGTTGAATTTGAAGCTCAGGAGGGCCAGCTTGAAAGAGAACGAAGAAGACAGCAAATCCCGCTACGAAGTTGGCTACGGAAAGCCGCCGATGCAGGGCCGCTTTCCGAAGGGACGCTCAGGAAATCCTAAAGGACGCCCAAAGAGAGCCAAAGGTTTCCGTACCATCGTCCGTCAACAACTGGAGACGCCGGTCGAGGTACGGGTCAGCGGACGAGTAACGAAGATCAGCAAACGGGAGCTAATGATCTCGTAAATGATAAATAAAGCTGCCACCGGTGATTCGCGTTCCGCGGAACTCTTGATGCTGAAGTTGGGTCTACTCCAGCGAGATTGGGAAGCGCCGGGCAAACCGAATGGACTCGATCCAGAAGCTCTGGAGCGGGCTAAGATACTGATCCGTGGGATTTTGGATTGACAAGGGCTACGCGAGTTTCTTCGCAAGCCACCGGCATGTCCGAAGGTGCCCGGTGAGTGGGTCCAGCCGATCGCCCGATTGGCGTAAAGTACATTTATAAATATTCATATAGGTTGCTGTGGCTCTTCTGAGTGAGTGAGATCACGTGTCTATATTCAAGTTCGGAAGTGGCTTTCTGAAAATGCACAGGGGCCGAGCTTCACTAGAGCCCGGCCCCTGTCATCGACTTGAGCAAATCTACTTCTTTACCTTCACGTTCCTGGTCCGTGCCGCCGACCCATAGCGCTTGCTGAAACATTTGCGGCATCGGCGATCTCGTCGCTTGATGAAGCTGGGCGCTAAGTCGTCGCTTCCGCAATAGCGGCAGACGAGCTTCTCCGATTTCGATTTTCTGATTGCCTTCACCCGCGGACGTTCTGCCTTAGCTTTTGTTCCGGTTGATCTCTTATCGACCTTCCTGGCCTCAGAACGTACCGCATTCGCCCGAACACTCTTAGGCGCAGGCGCGGAGCGCTTTGCTAAGACTTCCGTACTGCTTCCGTTTGTCAATTTCGATGCATCCATTTGCTGTATTCTCCTGAGCCATATCGGCTCGCACGGGATGTTTGCTCTGTGCGGCGAATGAAGCGAGTGCTTTCGACGACAAATTCGAACTATCTAGTGAATGGGAAGTCGAACAGATTGGCGGGAAAGCGGAGGCCTGGACGATTAACGGCGATTGGAAGGCGAAGAGGACCTTGATCATAGAACGGGACCTTTCGACAACCGGGGGCCTTCGAACTGAAGTGTTGTAAGCGCCGATGCAAAACTGACCCAGGGGTCGCCGATTGAAAACTGACCCACCCAGACGTGAGGTACACCGCAGCGGAGGGCCTCATGCTGGTGGTGGAGGAAGCAGTGGAGATCCGGGTTCTGAGCAGACAGGGCAAGAGCGTGCGAGCGATTGCGCGGACGCTGGGAGTGTCGCGCAACACGGTGCGGCGCTATTTACGGAGCGACGGGCTGCCGCACTATGAGCGTGGAGCGCGGCCAGGCAAGCTCGATCAGTTCAAGCATTATATCGCCGAACGGGTGACGGCCGCGGCGCCGGAGTGGATCCCCGCAACGGTGCTGTTGCGCGAGCTTAGAACGCTCGGCTATGCGGGCGGCATCAGCATCCTGAAGGATCATCTTTCGACGCTGAAGCCGGTGGCGAGGCCGGAGCCACTGATACGGTTCGAGATTGATCCGGGCCGCCAGCTGCAGGTCGACTTCGCGACCATCCGACGCGGTAAGGATCAGCTGGCGGTGTTCATCGCGACGCTCGGCTGGAGCCGCGCCAGCTATGTCGAGCTCGTCACCGACGAGCGGCTGGAGGCGCTGCTCGGCTGCCACGAGCGTGCCTTCTACTACTTCGGCGGTGTTCCGCGCGAGGTGCTCTACGACAACATGCGGACGGTAGTGACCGATCGGGATCGCTACGGGCCGGGACTGCATCGCTACAACCGCACCTTGCTCGACTTCGCGCACCATCACGGGTTCGTGCCGCGGCTGTGCATACCCTATCGACCGAGGACCAAGGGCAAGGTTGAGCGCTTCATCCGTTACCTGCGCGCGAGCTTCTATGTGCCGCTGGCGAGTCAGTTCAGCTGCGAGGGACTCAAGGTCGATCGCGACACCGCCAATGCGCGGGTCGGTAGCTGGCTGCGCGAGGTTGCCAACGCGCGCGTGCATGCGACCACCGGCGAGGTCCCGTTGCTGCGGCTCGAGCATGAGCGCGAGCGGCTGCAACCGATTCGTGCGCCGTGGCCCGGAGCGATCCAGCCCCCCGTCCCAAGTGTCCGGCGCTACTGCCGCGCGGCTACCAGCATCCGCTCCGGCTGTACGAAGAACTGATCCCCGCGGTGGAGGTTGCATGAGCGTGCATCACGAACGCCTGATCAATCTGTGCAACGAGCTGCGGCTCGGCGGAGTTGCAGCGCAGTATTCGGCGCTGGCGCAAAACGCGGCCGAGAAGCGCACCTCGTTCACCGACTTCCTCGAGGAGTTGCTGGTCGCCGAGCGCGAGTCGCGCCGGGCGCGGGCGAGAGAGATGTTCGCGCGGGTGGCCGGCTTCCCCGCGGTGAAGACGCTCGATCAGTACGACTTCAACTTCACTCCCGGCGCGCCGCGCAAGCAGATCATGGAGTTGGCGAGCCTCGCCTTCGTCGAGCGTGCTGAGAACGTGGTGTTGCTCGGACCCTCCGGGGTGGGCAAGACTCATCTCGCGATCGCGCTCGGCTACCTTGCCACCCAGAAGGGTTACAAGACTCGCTTCCTGAGCGCGGCCGACCTGGTGCTGATGCTGGAAGCCGCCCAGCGCCAGGGCCGCTATCGCGAGGTTCATGCATCGCGCGGTCAACGCCTACAAGCTGCTGATCCTCGACGAGATCGGCTAACTGCCGATGAGCCGCGAGCAGGCCNNATCTGTTCTTCCAGGTGGTCGCGCGGCGCTACGAGCGCGGCTCGCTGATCCTGACCTCGAATCTCACCTTCGGCAGTTGGGATAGCGCGTTTGCCGGCGACAGCGTGCTTACCGCCGCGATGCTCGATCGCGTCCTCCACCACTCCACCATCGTCAGCATCAACGGCGAGAGCTTCCGGCTCAAGGACAAGCGCAAGGCCGGACTGCTCGCTGCTCCAACCAGCAAAGCCGTCAAACATTAAACACAGCGGCGAGGGGGAAGGTCCCTCGTACTCCCCCTGATCAGCTATCCATCAGGTGGGTCAATTTTACTTCGGCGACCCTTCCGCTTAGGTGGGTCAATTTTCAACCGGCGTTGACAGTGTAGGTTCCGCGGACGATTAGGATTTCTTTCTCTTGCGTTCCGCCCAGCGCTTCTTCATAGCTAGCGACAGGCGCCGTCTACCCTCCGGCGTGATCCCACCTTTCCGCCGGCCCGTCGCTCGTTGGCGCTTTGTACCCTTCTTCGGGCCACGCTTTGAGGGCGATTCGAGGAGTGCTTCTATCGCCCTGACGATGCGATCTTTCTCTGCTGTGAGATCCGACAAGATTTTCTGAAGGTCCAAGGAAGTGCTCCTTTTTCGTTTAGGCGTTGATCTCTCCAACTGTTCCAAGGCTCGCCTGAGTTGCGTAGTAGTTTGGCGGACAAACAATGTCAGCGGCAGTTCAGGATCGCAACCTAAGCGAACGCCAAGACCTAATGGTTGTCTCGCTTGGAACGTACCTATCTGAGTCCCTCTGATCTTCAGTGCTTTGCGCGAAATGAGAGCGGCATTCAAAGGTATCTTCGCTATATTGCTTAGGTTTCTGCTCGTCAATAGGGCCTTTTGCGATGGCGCTTCAAACGGCTTGCGACTGGACTGTTTGCACCCTCAGAGCAATGTGTCTGACTACCTGTCGANNACACCTGAGCCGGGACTGGCTTAGGCGAGCGGTTGCGTACCGCCTCCAGGAGAACGCGCTTGGTGGCCTCAAGCCGGCCACCCGCCGACTGCTCGAACGCGTCGCCGAAGATGCCCGAGTGCGCAAGCTGATCAAGGTCGTTCCGATGCGGAAAGTCGGGCCGAACACCATCCTGATCCGGGAATGGGTCGGTACGCGGCATGAGGTCACGGTGGTCGAAAACGGGGTGATGTTCCGCGGCAAGCGTTACCGTTCACTCTCGCAGGTGGCCCGGATGATTACCGGGAGCCAGTGGTCAGGACCTTTGTTCTTCGGGCTCAAGGCACCAGCAAAGGAGGCAGGCAATGGGAGCGCGCCAGTAACGCCATCCGCCGCTGCGCGGTCTACACGCGAAAGTCTTCAGAAGAGGGTCTCGAGCGGGACTTCAATTCGCTCCATGCTCAGCGCGAAGCCAGCGAGGCTTTCATCAAGAGCCAGCAGGGCGAAGGCTGGAAACTGGTCAAGACCGCCTACGATGACGGCGGTCTCTCCGGTGGGAACATGGAAAGACCTGCCCTGCAGCGCCTGCTCGAAGACATCCGCCACGGCCTGATCGATATCGTGGTCGTGTACAAGGTCGACCGGCTGACCAGATCGCTGGCCGATTTCGCAAAGATGGTCGAGGTCTTCGACGCGCAGGGCGTCTCGTTTGTGGCGGTCACCCAGCAGTTCAATACCACCACCTCGATGGGCCGGCTGACTCTCAACGTGCTTTTGTCATTCGCCCAGTTCGAACGTGAGGTTACGGGAGAGCGGATACGGGACAAGATCGCAGCCTCGAAGCGAAAAGGAATCTGGATGGGCGGTTGTCCGTCTATAGGGTACGACGTCTGCGATCGCCGTCTGGTCGTCAATCAGGCGGAAGCCGCGACCGTACGGCAGATCTACCGGCGCTATCTCAAAACAGGTTCTGTCCCGCAGCTGAAGAAGGATCTCGACCGGAACGGCGTCGTTTCAAAGCTCCGCGTTTCAAGAAAGGGAATCCGATCAGGCGGGCAGAGCTTTTCGCGTGGCGCGCTGTACGAGCTGCTGTCCAATCCGATCTACGTCGGCGAGATTCGTCACAAGCGGGAGCGGCATCCGGGACAGCATGAAGCGATTTTGGAGCGTAATCTTTGGGAGAAGGTCCAAAAGCGTCTGCGAGATCGCACCGATCGGCCGACCGCGCCTCGAACCAAAGTGTCACCGAGTCCGCTCGCTGGAAAGGTCTTCGACGAAACTGGTGAGCCGCTCTACGTCCAAGCCGCAGTGAAAGACCGGCGGCGGTATCGGTACTACGTCTCACGAGCACTGTTCGAGGTTCCAGAATGGAGGGACAACGTGGATGGCGAGTGCCTGGGGCGGAGCTGGAGCGAGCTGTCGCAATCGCTGCACGGAGTATTCTGGACGACAAGGCGGCTATTCTTGAGGCGCTGCAGGTTGCCGGAATGGGCGACGCCGATATCAATTCGGTCTTTTCGACGGTGGCTGAATGGAGGGAGCGTTTGCTGGCTGAGAGGGAATGCTCGACAGCTCTGGTCGAATTGGTGGAAAAGGCAGTACTCACTGACGAAGGCATTCGACTCGGGCTGAAGATGCCGGTCTCATGCGGCGGTCAAGGTGACCCGCTACGCAAGGCGCTACAGCTGTTCAGGTTCGTTCCGTTGAAGGTGAAGAGACGTGGAGTCGAGATGCGGCTCATTATCAACGGAGGCGATGAGCCGAAGAATCCGGATCCTGCGCTGCTGAAGGCCTTCGCACGGGCCCGAGGATGGTTCGAAGAATTGGCATCTGGCCGCGTTCGATCACTCGTCGAAATTGCGCGACGTGAAGGACTCGCAAAGCGCTACGTTACACGGCTGACAAAGCTGGCCTTCGTATCGCCGGCATTCGTTGAAGCAATTGTAGAGGGTGAAGCGTCGACTTCGATGAACCTGCAGATGCTGATGGACGGTCGCATTGCACTTCCCTTAAGCTGGAACGATCAAGAAGATC
>PMOH01000313.1 GCA_003161515.1 Deltaproteobacteria bacterium | reverse complement strand
AGTCCGCCGGTCGCGCCGATGATCAAGTCGTGCGGCTTCATCGGCTGTCCGCCGTCGCGCTTGAAGACGCGGCCGAGGCGGGGTCCGAGTGCGATTGCGCCTGCGAGCGAGATCGTCCCGCCGATCGTGTGCACGACCGTCGAGCCGGCGAAGTCATGGAAGTTGACCGGGTTCAGGTTCGCCAGCCATCCGTCCGGGCCCCATGCCCAGTGACCGATGATCGGGTAGATGAAACCCGTCACGCCGACGCTGTACAACAAGTCGCCAATGAAGTCGCAGCGACCGATCATTGCGCCCGAGGTAACCGTCGAGCAGGTGTCCGCGAACGCATACTGGAAGACCCAGTACGCGAGCAGCGGCACGCCGGTGGTGCCGTAGGTCGGCGCGAGGCCGTGCAGCATGAAGCCGGTGGTGCCGATCCACGGCGTGCCCGGGCAGAACATGAAGGCAAAGCCCCACAGCCAGAAGGTCACGCCACATATGCAGGTGTCGGCGATTCCTTCGACCAGGATGTTTACCGTCTCACGCGAGCGGGCGAATCCCGACTCGAGCATGACGAAGCCGACCTGCATGCAGAAAACCAGGTAGGCAGCGACCAGCGTCCAGACGGTGTTGATCGCGTTGACTTGCGGCGGCGGCAGCGCTGGTGCGGCGTCTGCGTAGGCCGTCGCGGGCAGATACCATTTCGTGATCAGCAAGAGTACGAGCGCGAGCCCGATCATCTTGCCGGCCATCAGGTAACCCGCGTTGCGACGGACCATCGGGTCTCGCCAGCTTTCGCGGATTCTCTCCCACAAACCTGTTGCTCCTGAGTACATCGATCGTTTCCCTCCGAAAGTTGGTTTTGGCGTTGGCCTTCGCGCCACCGCGCAGCGCGACGGACGCTTGATCGCGCCGCATGGTGATGGAGCAAGACGTATGCCTCGAAAAAAATTATTCGGAGTCCATCCAACGATGAATCAATTTGTAGACCTATCGATGGAGTGAGCGATCCACCTTAGGTTTCAAACTTTCACTCAACTAACAGTTATTTTTGCAGGCGCGAGAAATTCGATCGAAAATGACGATGCCTCATGGACAGGCGATGCCTGTCATACGTGCATCACTGCCGAGCGGAATGGCTGGTCAACGATTGTGATCGAGCACTGCGACCATTCCGGTCTTGATCGCGTAGTGCGTGAGTTCGAGACGATCGCGCACGCCGAGCTTTTGAAAAATATTGTTGAGGTGAGTTTTGACGGTGCTCTCGGTGATCGAAAGCCGCTCGCCGACTTCGATATTTCTCATACCGGAGGCTACGTAGCGGACGATCTCGCACTCGCGCGGTGTCAGTTCCTTGCCGCTCGAGCTTTCCTGTCGTGCAAATTCGGTTTGCACAGTTGGCGGCATCCAAACGAGGCCATCCGCGACCGAGCGCAGCGCCATCATCAGCGTCTCGATCGCAAATCTCTTCTGCACGAGCCCCTTGGCGCCGAGTCGTAACGCTCTGACTCCGTTTTCGGCGCTCTCGCTCGCGGTCAGCACAATCACGTCGGTCAGACGTTTGAGTTGTGGAATGTCTTCCATCATCCAGCGGTCCATCTGCAGGTCGAGTAGAAGGACATCGCAGCCCGTAGCGGATACAACCCGAGCTACATCATCTGACGATTCTATTTCAGCAACGACCTGAGTGTCGGGTTGCAGCGACAGCAGCGACTTGAGTCCCTGGCGGAATAGAGCGTGATCGTCGGCGATGATTAGACGCATCGGTGTTCGCAATGCCTAGCTGTTGGGAAGCTCGATTTGGAGGCGCGTGCTGCCGTCGCTGTGCATAGTCATGTGCCCCTCCAGTTCCGCGACTCTCGAAGCTATAGCCCATGGCCGCGATGACGAATCCGACAAGCCCACACCATCGTCCTCGATAGTTATCGAAACCTTGTCCTCGACCTCGCGCACATCGATCCTAACCAGGTTAGCCAAGCCGTGGCTGCGGGAGTTGCGGAGACCTTCAAGCATGATCTGCAGTATATGCTCGCCGAGCAGACTGCCACCACTGAACGCTGCTCGAACTTCAAAGCTAGGATCGGAAGTTCGCGCGGCGAATTCCGCGGCGGGTCTCTGTTCGATGCCTGCGAGCGAGCGCAGATAGATTCTAACCGCGTCGTACTCGCGCGCGACGCCGGCTTGCAGGTCGGTGATTTCCGTGAGCGCGTCTTGCGGGCGATTGCGGTTGAGCAGCGCGCGGCAGGTCTCGAGGCGCAAATTTACTCCGGCGAGTGCCTGTACGTAGCCGTCGTGCAATGAGCGGGCGATTGATTGTCGCTCGGTGCGGGTTTCGAGCTCGCGTACCTCCGCTTCAAACTGGGCGCGCTGCTGCGAGAAGAAGCCGATCAAATATCCGGCGATCGCGAGATAGACCGCGCGCATATCGTAAACACTGGTTATTCCCTGGGTCAGAATTATCACCAGCAAGTAGAGCGCGACGCTGCAAACGGTGACGGTTGCTATCGGGCGCGACCTGGCGCGGTTTCCGGCGGCGATAATCGCGAAGACGAAGAATACGTACGAAGCGCTGGTTTGGCCTTCGGTTATAAATGCGACTGCGGTCGCGAAGAACAAGTCGAAGCAGGTTGATAGGAGCTGAAGATTCCAGTCGGAGTATCGGCGGCTGAGCGCGGCGTACATACCCACGCTGTAGGCCAGATGGCACAGCAGGGTTGTCAACGCATAAGCGTTCAGATGGAACAGGCCGCCCGCGGTGCTCGGATCGACGTACAGCGACAGCATCGCGATGAGCGACAGTGCAATTCGCGCTCGAGCGATGCTCAAGTCCAAATTCTGGAACTCGGGCAGGTTCATAGAACTATCAACCTCTGCGAAAGAATAACCAGATCGAATCAGGTGAACATAGGCGGACTGGTCGGCTGCTTAAGACTTCATCCGCGAGCGCGGAATTCCGACTGCGACCATCAATAAAGGACTCTTTCCAGCAGCGTGAGGCTCGAAGAATTTGGTCGTGTCGTCGTCGTAGAAGGTGAGTCCCGTCGCGCCGCGGCCAAGCGAATACGCCGCGAGGTAGGCGCGTCCGCCGAGAATTCCCGCCTCGAGATGCGCGTCGCCGTAGCCGCGATTTCCGAACGCATGCAGCGCGCGCTCGAGATCGGCCATATAAACGATGAGCGCGGAACAATCCATGCCGAGCGGCTGTTCGAGGCATAGGTATCCCGCCTCGCCACGGAAGTTTCCAGGCTTCAGCAGCTCGAACGCGCGCGCATCGCGATTGTAGTAGTACGCGCCGGGTTCCATCCCATTGGCCGCGTTCACGATCAGGTAAGTGTCGGTCAACGGCGGAAAGTCGGCCTGCGGATGTTCGCTCGAAGCAGCCATGATCGTCGCGAGTTCCTCGGCAGTGATCGGTTCCTGGGCAAATGCACGCGACGATCCACGGCGCAAAATTGTTTCGCCAAGTCCCATGGATTCTTCGGAGGTTATGGTTTCGAGATGAAGCGCGCTCGGGCTCGACGATGATTGAGCTGGTGCTGAATCCAGTTTCGCGCCGGCGACGCTTGCGACTTCATCAGCGGTCACGAGCCGCGACTCGCGATGTATCTTGACCAGGTCAGGGTACGCGACTTCGTTTGCCGAAAGCGGAATCGTCTCGAGCGTCAACGGCTCGACCGACGGCGACGGCGTCGCAGGATCGTCGGTGCGTCCGAGCGCGACCAGCGCAATCATTCCTTCGCGATCGGTGTCGATTCCGAGGAGCGTCTCGAGCGCCGGATCTTCGAAAGCAGTGATCACTTCTGCCGAAATTTCCTCGGCCGCCGCTGCTGACAGCAGATTCGCGAGGATAGTTCCCGCGTCCCAGTAGCAATAGCGATATGCACGCGCGCGATACTTCCATTCGCTGCGCCAGTAAATCGCCGACATCGCGATCACTGCACGCGCGCGCAAAATCGAGGGACGCTTCCCCGCCGCATCCGCGATATAACTGCGCCAATCGCCGCGACGCAGGCCGGTCATCCGCAAATCAGCCGGAGAAAAATGGTAGAGGCCGGTCTCGAAGCCCGCTACGTCGCCGGCCGCAACATATATTTCGATTGGATAGAGCGCGCCCGCCGATGCCGCCGCACGGAAATGATAGTCGTCGTCGCCGACCCGCTTCTGTCGCGTCAGGCCGTCGGCACAGAACAGGATTCGCGTCAGCGAATCGGTGTCGATCGATGCGGAAAAATCCGGCGGCACGTGCGACGACAGCGCCGCAAGCGTCGGCGTCGAGGAGAGATTGAGATCGCGCGGCAAAGCAACCGACGCACTGCCGGGATAAATCTTGTACGGGAGCGGCTTGTTGTCCCAGTCCAGGAAATGCGGCGACGAACGCACGCTGGTGTACGAATGCTTGGTGATCTCGTGAAAAACGCGCGCCGCTTCGATGTAGTCGTTGGCCAACTCTCACTCCTGCGATCACATACCGATCGTTCAAATTGACAGGGTCGCCGCGGGACGTGCTATACGGATTTCCAGTCACCCTGCTCTTCGGGAGAGATTATCATGGCGGACAAACTGACGCCTTCGGACGTGAAGGGAATGTTCGAGAAGCTGAGCAACTGGGGGCGCTGGGGCAAGGACGACCAGCGCGGCGCGTTGAACTTCATCACCAACCAGAAACGCGCGGCGGCCGCCCGGCTGGTGCAGACCGGCGAGAGCGTCTCGATGGCGCTGCCGCTCGCGACGATTCCCGCACCCGACAATCCGAACCCGGTCACACACTTGATGGTGCAGGTCGGCGCCGACTCGCATGAGCAGCAGCTGCCGTATTCCGGCGACTACTTCGCAATCGCGCCGCACGGCATGGCGAATACTCATATCGACGCGCTCTGTCACGTGTTCTGGCAGAACAAAATGTACAACGGCTTCGACGCCAGCGAAGTTGGATCGCACGGCGCGAAGAAATGCGCGATCGACGTCACCCGCGCGGGCATCGTGAGCCGCGGCGTCTTGCTCGACATACCTCTCCTGAAAAAAATCGAATGGATGGAGCCGGGACATAAGATTCTGCCTGAAGATCTCGACGCCGCGGAGAAAGCACAGAAGGTTCACGTCGAAGAAGGCGACGTGCTGATGATTCGCACCGGCCGCGCCGCGATGCGCAAGGCCAAGGGCGGCTGGGATCCGATGCGCGTGGGTCTCCCGGGCCTGGACGCCAGCTGTCTGCCATGGCTCCACGAGCGGCGCGTCGCAGTTCTCGGCTGCGACGCGGTCAGCGACGTCGTGCCGAGCGGCTACGACACTGTTCCGCTGCCGATCCACGTCGGCACGCTGGTCGCGATGGGCATTCATCTGATCGACAATGCCGACCTCGACGCGGTCTCATCGACTTGCGCAAAGTTGGGCCGCAACGAGTTCATGTTCTCGATGGCGCCATTGATCCTCGAGCGCGGCACCGCGTCGCCGGTCAATCCATTAGCTATCTTCTGATTAGTCACTGACTATTGCGGAGTAGGTACTATGAAAACCGAAGAACTGATTATTGATTGCGATGGACATATCCTCGAACCGCCCGATCTGTGGGAGAAATACATCGACCCGAAGTATCGCGAGCGCGCGATGCGCATTCGGGTCGGCGACGACGGCTTCGAGTATCTCGAAATCGATGGCAAGCGCGCGAAAATGACGGCGCCCGGACTGCTGGGGTCGCTCGGCGGGATGGGCAAGAAGGTCGAGGACGCGCGAAAATTGCGCGAGAGCGCGATGCGCGGCGACGCCAAGCCGGAACAAGTGCGGATGCTCGCGCCGAAACCCGAAAACACTTACCTCAAGGGGGCCGCTTTCGGGACCATGGTGATGAAGGAGCGGCTCGAGCTCCTGAACACGGAAGGGATGGCGAAGTCGATTCTGTATCCCACGATCGGATTGCTGTGGGAGGCCGAACTTTTCGACGCCGAACTTTCGGCCGCGTACTGCCGCGCCTACAACCGATGGATCGCGGATTTCTGCCGCGACTCCGGGGGACGCTTGATCCCGATTGCGCATTTGTCACTGGGCGATCCAGCCGAAGCGGCGCGCGAACTCGAACGCGCAGTGAAGGATGGGTGCAAGGGCGCGTTCGTCTGTCCGTTTACGATCACGCGGGTTCCGCACGGCGATTCGCGTCACGACGCGGTGTTCGCGGCGGCGCAGTCAATCGGCGTCCCGCTCGCGATTCATCCGACCTTCGAGCCCGCCAGCTTCGGCATCCACCACAGGTACGACAATTTCGGCTGGGCCGCGTGGTACTACGATCTGTTCGCGGGCCAGGGCGTTCAGCACGCATTCGGCACGCTGTTCCAGTTGGGCGTGTTCGACCGCTTTCCAAAATTGCGCGTGGTAGTGCTGGAGTCACAGGCGGGATGGATCGGATACTTCCTCGATCGCGGCGACGCCATCTTCAACGGTACCACGCTCGGCGCGACGGTACGCCTGAAGGAGAAGCCGTCGTACTACTTCAAGCGCCAGTGTTACATCTCGGCCGATCCTGACGAACGTACTATTGCGGCGATGATGCAGATTGTCGGCGAGGATAAATTTTTCTGGGCGACTGACTATCCGCATCCCGATCATCCGGGGAACTATCTGGAAGAGTTGAAGGGGATGATCGCGCCGATGAACGACTCGGGACGCCGCGGGATACTCGGC
>PMOH01000024.1 GCA_003161515.1 Deltaproteobacteria bacterium | reverse complement strand
CTCTTGTGTCATCCTGACGACGGGAGCAACGCGACGGGAGGAAGGACCTCGGACAGCTTCGCGCATGCGGAGCCGGTTCCGGTTTCCGAGTTCGCGCGCTGCGCGCGCTCATTCAGGGAACCCCGCATGAAAACCACCTTCCTCTGGCGCAACCGCGTACTCCTCACCAGCGGCCTCCTCCTGATCCTCTCCCTACATCTAATCTCAACCGGCGTTCATCCCGGCGATCTCGCCGCGCGCCCCCAGTCCGCCTTCCTCGCCGTCATCAGCCCCGTCACCGGCGCGTTCACCCATCTGAGCGACGGCGCGTCGTCAATCTCGCGCGACTACCTCGACCTGGTCCACGTGCGCGACGAAAACGCGCACCTTCGCATCGAGCTCGCCAAGGTCAAGAGCGATCAAGCCCGACTGGCCGAACTCGAAGTCGAAAATCAGCACCTCAGTGAGTTGCTCGAACTCAAGGACGCGCTCAGCACCAACGCAGTCGCCGCCAACGTCATCGGCAGCGACGCCAACGGCATTTCGCGCACGCTGGTTCTGAGTTCCGGTTCGGACAACGGACTCCGCCCCGGGATGGCCGTGCTTGCCAACCAGGGCGTAGTCGGCAAAATCATCGCCGTCAGTCCGAACGCGTCGCGCGTGCTGCTGATCGACGACCACAACAGTGCGCTCGACGGTTTCGATCAACGCTCACGCGCGCGCGGAATCGTCGCCGGGCTCGTCGATGACGGCGTTATCCTGAAGTACGCCGACCGCTCGCAGGATCTTCGCGCCGGCGACACCATCGTGACCTCGGGCCTCGACGGGATTTTCCCGCGCGGCCTGCTGGTCGGCAGTATTCAAAGTGTCCATCGCGAAGGACCGGGACTTTTCCTTGGCGTGAAGATCACGCCGGCGGTCGATTTTCGCGAGCTCGAGCAAGTGCTGATCCTGACCCAGCCGCCGCCGCATCTCGACGACCAGGCAGCCAAGGACTGACGCGCTTGCGCCTCATCCTGCTGTTCGCGGTTTTCGTAATCCTGGGATTGGCATTTGAATCGGCGGGCGCGCGCATCATCTCGGTCCGTGCGCTGATTCCCAACCTGATAATCATACTCGCCGTCGACCTGGGCCTCCGTCATCACGGCGTCCTACCGGCAATCCTCGCCTTCACAATGGGCTACGCAACCGACGCCATCGCCGGCTCACACCCAGGCCTCAACGCCTTCATGATGACGATGGTCTTCCTTATAAGCTACGAAATCTCGACGCGCCTGATGGTCGCAAACGCCGGCGTCGGCGCAACGGTAGTCTTCTTCGGCGTAATCGCAACAACTCTAGGCACCATCGCAATAGCCAACGGCTTCCCCAGTCTCTGGAGCACCGGCCCCCTATTCCCAGCCCTGCTACTCCAAGCCTTCATCACCGCCCTAATCGCCCCCTTCATCTTCTCAATCCTGGCCGCCACCAAACGCCTAACCGGATTGACCGAAGTATCCTCCCGCGAAAGAACCGTCCGCGACCGCTAATCCGCGTCGCCCGCCCCTATCCGAAGGACTCCTCTCCATCTTGTTCCCCTTCCCGCTCGGGAAGGGGTTAGGGGTTAGGTTGTCCCTCATCACCACGACGACTAAAAATTCCGGTCCCCTCGCCACTCGGGAAGAGGCTACTCCCAATCATCCGGTTCCCCTTCCCGCGAGGCCCGAAAAAAAGGGTTAGGGGTTAGGTTGTGCGGATCGTTCGCAACGCCCGCCCCGCTTTCCGGCTCCCCTCTCCAAAAGGGAAAGGGGTTAGGGGAGAGGTTCCTAAGATCCGGTTCCCGTGCCCACCAGGAAAAGTAGCTAGGAGTTAGGTACTCGCATTGTTCACTTTGAGCCTATACGGTGTTTTGCGGAGCTGTTAATGCGGTCCGCTGCAAGCTTGAAATTGAAAAGGAGACTTCATGGCGCAACTTATAGGCTCGATACCTTCTCCCTTGAACGGATCAATCCGCCAGCTACTAAGACTTATCGCCGCATTTAGCTCTTTGGCACTTTGCCTGTGTTATGCCGTAAGCGTTTCCGCCGGCTCGAGCCTGACCGTGGATGCAAAGTCTCATTCGACTTTCGGACATCCCTCTATGGCGCTGGTTACGGCTGATAACAAGAATGTACTGGTCTCTCTGGACTGCGACGTTAGCCAACTAGCGTGCGCCCCCACGACACCGCCCGCTCCCCCCAACGAGTCAGGTGTTCAGGTGTTTGACTCTGATTTCAATAACCCGTGCGGCGGCCAAACCATTATTGGATTTCCTCCGCCTGGCGGACAGGCCATAACTTCGGTTGATGGGATCCAATTTTTGCCGGCCCCGAATGGAGTCAGCGTTGCTGCCGCGGTTGAGCAGCAGGGCGCTGAATTTTTCAATCTGAGTGACGTATCAACATGTGCCATCGACGGCAAAAACAACGCTGTCAATGTTCCACAACGGCCGGTACAGTCCCCTATGTCGTGTGCCTCACAAGGAAGCTGTTATCCCGGTAGTTTTAGAATAGCTGTCACGCCTAATGGTGCGCCGGGCTATGCATTTGTTGCGAATGAATATGGACTAAAGCATCTGCCCCCGCCCAAAGTTAATTTTGGTTTGGGGGGGACAGTAGGTGTGATCAGGGTTCAACGAAACTCTGGCGGCGGATTTTCGCCGGGAACAGGGTCAATCGAGCAAAACAAGAACATATACATACCGGGTGCCGACACTATTCCGGGTGTAACTGTGTCCCACGATGGCCAGCGCCTTTATGTCGCGAACGAAAATGCGCGCCTAAGCGAGATTAACCCGAAAACCGAAAACCCCTATTGGGATCCTACTAACGTCGCCAACACCCCAAACGGTGGCATCCAGGTTAGTCAAAATTGCCAACCCGGGGGGCTTGACAAAAATGGTAAGCCCATCGAAGGCCAAAACAACGGCCTGCTGAGTATTATCGACGTCAGCAAAGCAACCAGAGGGCGCGGGCAGGATTCGATCCTGGTAAGCATTGCCTCCGGATGTTCGCCGGTTCGGGTAGTCGAAACGGCGGACGGCAAATATATTTGGGTGGCAACACGCGGTCTCAACTTGAACTTGCCAGGAACGCAACCAGGCCCCGGCCCAGGCACAAGCGGGTATCAAGTATTAGCCTTCGATGTTTCGAAGCTGCTGTCGAAATCCCTGAACGACGTAAACGACGCGTTGGTTGGATTTGGCGATACCGGTGGCACAGCTCCTGTCGGCCTCGCGTTATTTAACAATGATCAGATGCTCGCCGTGGCAAACTCTAACCGGTTTTTTTCTAAACTTCCCCAACCGGCAGGCGACACCAACGTGGCGATTTTGGATGTTAGCAATCCCCGGACTCCGACCGTAATCACAACCATTCCGCCGACCCCGACTTCAGCCGATATGTTCCCACGCGACGTAACCCTCGGACCAACTAACGTAGGCGACTGCCTGGCCGACACAGGCTGCTTCACCCTCTATGTCCCAAATTTCGATGCAAATATGCTCGAAGTAATCAAAGCGCAAGTGAACTAAACCTCCCATGAATTAGGCGGGGTGTGTTCATTCAGATCCGCCATAGCGGACAATCCCGGATTCCTTTCCTGCAAAGAGACTTTTCATAACTCTCAGCTTCCTTCCCCTCGCCCAAGGCCGAAAATGTAGGACGGAATTTATTCCGTACCTTAGGATAACTGTCATTCTGAAGGGCCAAAGGCCCGTAGAATCCCGGGTCTTTTTCCTAGCGCAATTTCGGTTCAATCCTATCGCGGCCCTTGTGCGCGTGCGCTTTCGCTTCACGCCCGCGATATTACCCGCAAACAGCGGCGGCAATTTAAGGCGACGATTTCACTTCTGCTGCTTCGTCGCGTTCGAGCGTTTTCAGTTCAACGGGCGAGAGCACGCGACGGCCCGCCCCAATGATCGTGGAGGGCAAAAGCGAAGACGCCTTCGCCATTGGAAAAAACTCGGTGTAAAACAAAAATTCCCAGATCGTCATATTTTCACTTCAGAACATCGTTTGCTGTCTGCTTCTGAACCTATCGGCCGGCGCGGGATTGCTTGCTGGACTGCGTCGCGAATACATTGATGGTCAGTCGGGAACCATCAGTGGCGAAGTTCCACATTCCTCGCACCAACAATCAGCGCGTGCCGCTGCTCGAGCCGCGCATCGTGACGTTGACCGTCATGATGTTCGCGGTTCTGACGGTCGTTGGGGTGCGCCTGTACTATCTGCAGGTCCTGCATCATCAGGACAATGTCGAGATGGCCGATCGCAACCGGATTCGGCTCCAGCGCGTGCCGGCGCCGCGCGGACTGGTTTTCGATCGCAATCACCGTCCGTTGGTCGATACGCGTCCGTCGTTCGACGCGCAAATCGTGCCCGAGGATTCCGACAATCTTTCGCTGACCATCGAGCGGCTCGCGCGCTACACCGGCGCCGATCAGATCGCCGACAAAATTTCTGACGCCGATGAAGCCGGACGCCCGCCCTACGAGCCAATCACCGTCGCCGAGCGTCTCGGATGGCAACAGGTCGTTGCGCTCGAGGCGCATCAGCTCGACCTGCCCGGCGTCAGCCTGCAAATCACGCCCGCGCGACACTACCTCTACGGACAGCTCGCGGCGCATCTGCTCGGCTACGTCGGCGAGGTGACTGTGAGCGATCTCAAGTCGCATGCGGACTACCACATGGGCGACGAGATCGGAAAATTCGGGCTCGAGCGCGTGTGGGAAACTTTTCTGCGCGGCAACGCCGGCGGGCAGGAGATCGAAGTTGACGCGGTCGGCCGGCGCCTGCGCGTGCTCAAGGAAATCGCCGATACGCCCGGCGAAAGCCTCGTCATGACTATCGACCTGAATCTCCAGCAGGCGGCGGAGCAGGCGATGGCGGGGAAGAACGGCGCGTTCGTCGCGATCGATCCGCGCAACGGCGACGTGCTCGCGATGGTTTCGCATCCAGCATTCGACCCCGACATCTTTGGCGGCGGAGTGAAAGCGTCGGCGTGGAAAGAGCTGATGACCGATCCGAATCATCCGCTGCAGAATCGCGTCATCCAGGGAATCTATCCGCCCGGCTCGACTTTCAAAATCGTCGATTCGATCGCTGGCTTGCAGGAAGGCACGCTGAAGCCCGAGACCGAATACAATTGCCCCGGCGGGATGTGGTTCGGCGGACGCGAGTATCACTGCTGGCGTCATCAGGGCCACGGCACGATCGAGCTGCACGACGCGATCGTGCGCTCGTGTGACGTTTACTTTTACAACGTCGGATCGAAACTCGGTGTCGATCGGATCGCGAAGTGGTCCAACCAGATGGGGTTGGGCATCAAGAGCGGCATCGATCTCGATCACGAAAATCCCGGCACGATCCCGTCGTCGGCGTGGAAGCAGAAGCGCTACCACGAGCGATGGTATCCGGCGGAAACGCTCTCGGTCGCGATCGGACAAGGTTACGTCGCGACGACGCCGCT
>PMOH01000420.1:1825-4743 GCA_003161515.1 Deltaproteobacteria bacterium | reverse complement strand
CCTTCTTCATTGCGCGGGCACCCAGTTGCCGTGAAAGCCCCACGGCACGCGATGCTGCAATTTGATTCTCGCGACCGGCGCGCCCGCGAAGTTCTGCGCGTCGAGCACGACCAGCTCGCTGCGATTGAGCGCCTCGTCGTACCAGACCGCGAGCACCCAGCCGTCGTCTTCGGACGATTTCGCGTTGCGCGGCACGAACATCGGCTCACCGGGCGCGAAAGTTTTCCCAAGGTTGTGAACTTCCAACTTATCGGTCTGGTAGTCACGCTTGATCAGGGCCTGGAAGCTGGTCTCATGTTCCGGAGAGATAACATCGCCGCCGGCGAAGTAGCCGTAGCGATGCTTGCGGCCGGCGATACGTTCGTCGAAGCGCGGGAACTCCGAGGAGACGTCATCGACTTGTTGCTGGCGCATCGAGCCGTCCTTCAAATTCAGATTCCATCGCCACGGCATCGCCGGCTTGCCGCCGAAAGAGTTGCCGGACATGTCGAGCGACTCCATGCGGCATCCATCGACAATCAACGAGCCGTTCTCCTCGTACGCATTGAGAAAATGAAAAATGAAGAAAGCCTCGTCCTGGAACCATTTCATGTCGCCGGTCTTGCGATTCATCACGCCGATTTTGGTTCCATGCTGCGGCTCCCAGACGAAGATCGGCTTTCCCGCCGGCGCGTTCTCGAGATGGAACACGGACGGGCACACGAAGAAGATCGCGTAGTTATCGGTCGCGATAAAATCGTGCATCATCACCGGCAGCCCGGTGTCGATTGGCCGCGACTCGAGCAGCTTGCCGTCGCGACTGGCGCGATACCACGTCACGTACGGCGGGAATGGCTGATAGCCGAAGAACAGCAGGTCGCCGGTGACGGGGTCGAACTTCGGATGCGCCGTGACCGGACCGTTCAGCTTGCCGCCGAAATTGAACAGCCCGACGGTCTCGAGCGTATCCGGCTTGAGCTCGTGGGGCGACGCGGCTTCGAACAGCGCGAGCAGGCGGTCGGCGTATCCAATGATGTTGGTGTTGGCGGCGTTCTTGAACGGTGGCAGATCTTGCGCGAACTCGCGCGGCTGCTCGAGCAATCCGCCGAACAGCGCCCTCCCCTGCTTCATCTCAGCCTTGAGGCCGTCGGTGCGCACGTAGCGATTGCGATAAGCGGCGCGGCCGTCGCGCAGGATGAACGCATGGACCATCCCGTCGCCATCGAACCAATGGTAGCGGCCGAGCGGCTTGAAGTGCGGGTTGGGCCCGATTCGGTAGAGGGCGCCGTTGAGCTCGCCCGGCAGCTCGCCTTCGATCTCGAGATCGAACGCGTCGCCCTCTTCGCGCCACGGTGCATAGTTGCCCGTCAGATACGGATTAGCTGAGTCGAACATTTTTCAGGGGGCCTCCTCTCACTGGCAGAGAAATGGAGTATTCCAATCCTTTAATAGAGTGTCAAGTCCCGCGATCGACGCTACTGTCCGGTGACTGCTGCAATCTGGTGGCTGCGTTGCTAAGTTTTTCGCGCAATCCTAAGATCATCGTGTGGTATTGATTTCTGTTTTTATGGCGGGGCTGTTTGCGTGGACGTTGGTTGAATATGTCATCCACGGCGTGTTGGGGCATGCGCATCGGACGTTCGTAACGCCAATGCATGACGTGCACCATCGCGATCCGCATGCGGTGTTTGCGTTGGGGGCTTGGATTCCTACTGCGATCATTCTGGCCGGAGCGATCACGTGGTTTGGGTTGGCGCCCGGGGTGGTTTTCTACGGCGGTATCGTGTGCGGGTTCGCCGTCTATGAGTACGTACATTACCGGATTCATTTCGTGAGTCCGGCCAATGCGGTTGAAGAGCGGCTGCGCGCGCGGCATCTGGCGCATCATTTGAAGGAGCCGGATGCGATTTTCGGGGTTACTACCCGAATCTGGGACGTGGTGTTTGGTACCGAGCCCGAGCCCGCTCGGATGCGCGAACTGGCGGCGGTGGGCGGACGCGTCGCCCCACTTGCGGGGCCGAGCAATCTTGCGCGAGTGATCCGCAGCCGAATGGCTGCATCCTGAGTCCGCGAACACTTCTTGACACATAGCTCAAGTCGAGCTATTGGCTCGATAGGTATGCATGAGGGGTCGTTAACATCCGGATTGAACGGGACGCGAGGCTATCGTCCCGGTGCGCAGTTGTTTCCGGCCAGATCGGCGCTCGAGTTCGAGAAAACGCCGCCGCGGATGGATGTGAAGTTTCCGATTCTCGGGTTTCTGATGGAGGCGGAGGCGACTGGTTACGACTTGAAGCAGCGGTTCCAGGACCCGGTCGGGTTTTTCTATCGAGTGAGCGATGGATCGATATATCCGGCGCTGAAAACATTGGCGCGCGACGGGCTGGTCAAGCTGCGGACCGAGCGGCGCGGGCGGCGCGCGCGGAAGGTTTATGCGATCACGCCGCGCGGTCGGGCGCATTTTATGAAGATGCTGCGCGAGCCGGCGCAACCGATTTTCGTGTTCGACGAGTCGCAAGTGAAGATGTATTTCGCGGACCGGCAGCCGGAGATTGCGCTCGAGCATATGGAGCGGTCGCGGCGCGACGATGAAGAGCGCACCGCTATCCTGACCGGGATGGTGGCCGAGATGCGGCGCGCGGGCGCGAGTGCGGTGCGACGATTTGTGATTGAGCTTGGGTGCGAGATTACTGCGGCGAAGGCGCGGGTGCTTGCGCGGCTTTGCTCGCAATTGAAGCGGGAGATACAGAAACGCGCGCTACAGATGAAGCGACGTGGCGATAATCGGCAACCTAACCCCTAACCCCTTCCCGAGCGGGAAGGGGGACCGGAATTTTGGATCGTGGCGTTCGCGTAAACGGGTGAAAAGAGGGAGTTGATATGGACGAAAAGTACGCAATCGATCTTGAGCATGTGACTCGGATTTACAAGCGCGATGA
>PMOH01000420.1:0-1817 GCA_003161515.1 Deltaproteobacteria bacterium | reverse complement strand
ACCACGATGCTCAACCTGATTGCGGGAATCGATCACGCGAGCACCGGGCGGGTCGCGGTCGGCGGCGAGGAAATAACCGGGATGAAGGAGCGCGACCTGGCGGGCTGGCGCGCGCGGCATATCGGGTTGGTGTTCCAGTTCTACAATTTAATTCCGGTGCTGACGGCGTTTGAGAATGTCGAGTTGCCGCTGCTGTTGACGAGTCTGAACAAGGCCGAGCGCCGCCAGCATGTCGAGACGGCGCTCAAGGTGGTGGGCCTGGCCGATAGGATGGACCATTATCCGCGCCAGCTATCGGGCGGACAGGAGCAGCGGGTTGCGATTGCGCGCGCGATTGTGGCGGATCCGACGATTATCGTGGCTGACGAGCCGACCGGTGATCTTGATGCTAAGTCGGCGGAGGAAATTTTGGGGCTGCTGGTGGATATGAATCGGCAGTTTCAGAAGACGATCGTGATGGTTACGCATGACCCGCGGGCGGAGCGATATGTCGATACGGTTTATCGGCTGGATAAGGGGGTGTTGGCCGGGGTTGAGCCTGGGAAGCGAGGTGTGGTGGAGGCGGCGGCGCATGCGTGAGGAACCTAACCCCTAACCCCTTCCCGCGCGAGAAGGGGAACCGGATTTAGGAGATAGGAGTTGGCGATGAAGTATGCGGCGCTGGTTTTTAAGAATTTAGTTAGGAGTAAGCGGCGTACCTTTTTAACTGTGCTATCGATTGCGGTTTCGCTGTTTATTTTTTCGGCGCTGGTTAGTGTGCCTACTGTGGCCGACCAGATACTGGGTAATACAGCTTCGTCAACGCGGATCGCGATGCATAACAAGGCGGGGCTGGCTTATTCGATTCCGATTGCCTACAAGCAGCGCGTCGCTACGTTGCCGCATGTCGAGGTGGTGGTGCCGGAGAGCTGGTTTGGCGGCGTCTATCACGAAGTCTCCGATCAGTTTCCGAATCTGGCGGCGGATCCCGAGAATGTCGATAAGATGTGGCCTGATTGGGGGATAAGCCCCTCGGAATTCGAGCAGTTCAAGAAAATTCGCACGGCGGCGCTGGTCGGCGAAGAGACGATGAAGCGCTTTCATCTCCATCTCGGGCAGCAGATCCAACTGCGCGGGACGCTCTATCCGTTCAACGTGACGCTGCAGATAGTTGGCACGATTGGTGGCAAGGCGCCGCCGAATTTTTTGCTTTTCAGGAGAGACTACCTCGAGGAAGCGGCCGGGCGTCCCGGTGTCGTCGATAACATGTGGATCAAGGTGGATAAGCCGGAGAGTGTGCCGCAGGTGATTGCGACTATCGACGAAGGCTTTGCCAACTCGTCGGCGGAGACCTTGTCGGAGTCGGAAGCGGCGTTTATCGGCAACTTCCTTGACCAGTACCGCATGTTTTTCAGGATGGCGGAGCTGCTAGGTTTTATCGTGGTGCTGACTATAGGACTGGTGGCGGCGAATACGGCGGCGATGTCGATCCGCGAGCGGCGCGGTGAGATCGCGGTGATGCGGTCGATGGGATTTCCGTCGCGCACGATTTTGTCGCTGCTGCTAACCGAGTCGGTCCTGATAGGACTTATCGGCGGGGTTATAGGATGTGGGTCGGCGTATATCGTGCTGAAAGTGTTTTCGATCGGCAATGTAGGCGGACCGCTTGGGACGATAAGGATGCCGCCGGCGGTGTTGGTCGAGACGCTGGTCGCGTCCGCATTGATAGGACTGTTCAGTGCGATGGTTCCGGCGAGTTCGGCGGCGCGGAGGAATATTGTGGATGCGTTGAGGACGGTTGCGTGAGGAGGACGGAATAATCGCCTCCGCGGCGGGCG
>PMOH01000031.1:2165-4984 GCA_003161515.1 Deltaproteobacteria bacterium | reverse complement strand
ATTGCGTCGAGGAAGGGGTCGCGTTTCAGGCGAGACATTCGCGCGGGCATCGTTTTGATGTTGTAGATCGTGGGATCCAGTGATGGCTTCAGTTCCTTCCAGGTCATTGGGGCGGAGACCGGGGCGTGCGCGACCGGGCGGACTGAAAAAGTAGCGGCGATGGTCTTGCCGTGGCCGAGTTGCAGGTAGTCGATGTACACGCGGCCTTTGCGGGTGTTTGGATTGCGGTTGATCGTCGCGATTTTAGGTATTCGATTGACTACTACTTGGGATACTAACTCCGAAAACATCTTTGCCTGTTCGTAAGTATATTTCGGCGCCAGACCGACTACTACGTGAAGACCCATTTGCCCCGAGGTCTTGAGGCACGGCTCGAGACCGACCTCGCGCAGTACATTAGCTACTTCGCGCGCGACTTCTACCGCTTGCGTGGTCGTGCTGCCCTTGGGATCGATGTCGAACAATAGCCAGTCGGGACGCTCGAGATGCGGGATGCGCGACGACCACATGTGAATCGTGATCGATGCCAGGTTCGCGACGTAGGCGAGCGCTTCCTCGCTGTCCAGGATGAAATATGAAATCTCACGCTGCGAGTCCTCGGAGTATACCTTCTCGGTGCGAATCCACGGCGGCGCGAATGCGGGCGCATCCTTTTGATAAAACATCTTGCCTTCGATGCCATCCGGCCATCGCGTGAGCATCACGGGGCGGTCTTTCAGATACGGCAACATCCATTTCGAAATTGCGCGGTAGTATTCGACCAGGTCGCCCTTGGTGTAGCCGTCCTTTGGCCAGAAAACTTTTTCAGGATTGGTGACTGAGGCTTTCGGCGCGGCGGCCTGCGGCGTCGCGTCCTTGCCGCGACCTCCGGATGCTTTGTTTTCAGTTTTTTCAGTAGTGCTTTCCTGGACACTGTCCTCTGCTAGCGCAAGGGAGCCTGGTCCGTCGTAGATGCATTCGCGAGGGTCTGCGTTTTCCACCAGACCGAGGAAGCTCGGTTGGCGGATGCCGCCGCTGTCGGTCCATTCGGTGAAGCGAACCTTGCAGACCAGCTCTGGCCGCACGAAATGCACGCTTTTGTCAGGAGAGGGTTCTCCCGGGGCTGGTTTGCGGAAGGGTGATGAGTTTTGGGCGCGATCCGAGAGCATCGCGTGGATCTTGCGCAACGTCTCCTGGTTGAAGCCGGTGCCGACCTTGTCGGTGTATCGCAACGCGCCGTCGGATTCGTACTGGCCGAGCAGCAGTGCGCCGAAATGAGTTCGCGTGCCGTCGGGGTTGCTGTAGCCGCCGATCACGAAAAGTTGTGTCAGCGGACGCTTGATTTTCAGCCAGTCGCCGGTGCGGGTTCCGCGATAGGGTGAGTCGCGCAGTTTGGCGACGATACCTTCGAGTTCGTGCTCCGAGATCGCCGCGTAGAAATCTTTTCCGCGCCCGATAACGTGATCGCAATAGCGAACGGGCCCGTCGCTGTGGATCAGTTCGCCCAGAAGACGCTTGCGCTCTTCGAGCGGGAGCGTGCGGGTGTCGAAACGACCGAAGCCGAGCAGATCGAAGACGTAGTAGTTGACCGGCACGGCCAGGCTCAAGCGAGCGATCGAGCGCGCATCGTTGACGTGCATCCGTCTTTGCAGCAGCTGGAAATTCGGGCGTCCGCGATCGTCAGGAGCAACGATCTCGCCGTCGAGAACGAACCGATCGAGCGCGATCGAGTTGAGCGCGAGTACTGCTTCGGGGTATCGATTAGTAATATCGGTGCCCTTGCGCGCGTACAAATGAGTATTCTCGCCTTCGCGAATAGCCAGTACGCGCACGCCGTCGTACTTTATTTCGAATAGCCACTTGTCGTTGTCGAAGGATTCGCCAACGGTCTTGGCCAGGGTGAGCGGGAAGTCGGAGTACTTGAGCTTCGAACCAAGTTCGGGCAGATGCTTCGCGGCGAGTTTATCGGCGAGCTTGCGCTCGGCGGCCGGCGCTTCGGCGAGTTCTTCAATAGTTAATCCTGAGAGAACGGAGCGCGGATGCGCTTCGAATACATCCTCAGAGGTGGCGTATTGGTCGCGCTTTTTGATCAGCAGCCAGTTCTTCTCGTCCTTTGGATCGCCTTTGCGGCGGCCGCCGGTGTGGACGAGTGTGAACGCGCCGTTGAGTTTGAAGCCGTGGAGGCTGATGTCGATTTTTCCTTTTCTTACCGCTTCGGCCGCGTCGCCCGGCGGATCGATGACCTCGTAAACGCCGCGATCCCACACGATGACTGAGCCCGCACCGTAGTTGCCCGGGGGGATGACGCCTTCGAAGTCGCCGTATTCCAGTGGATGGTCTTCGACGGCGACGGCGAGATGCTTGTCGGCGGGATTCATCGAAGGGCCTTTGGGGACGGCCCAGGAGCGCAGGACATTTTCCATTTCGAGTCGAAAATCGTAGTGGAGGCGACGGGCGGCGTGCTTTTGGACGACGAAGGTGCCGCTCGTGGTGGAAGAGGAGGTTGGGACCTCGCGTCCGAAGGGTTCCGGGGTGTTTTCTGCGCTTCGTTTTTGGCGATATTTGCTCAGTGGCATGGTTGGTGGGGGAGGGGGAGGAGTGCCTCAGCTACCGTCTGTGGTGGTGTTGGGAGGGGTCTACCACTAGGGGTAGTTTCGTTCCGTCAGAATTTGTTTTTGATGATGATTGTGCGGTTGGGATTTTGGAGGAGCGGGAGGCATTCTGACTGTAGGTCATGCCCTACACTTAGCATGGAGAACGCGGGGAGGTCAGGCTTAAAAGTTCATCCCCTGTGGATGTGGAGCGCTACGCGATTTCGGAGACCGGAACCGGCTTCGCGT
>PMOH01000031.1:0-2153 GCA_003161515.1 Deltaproteobacteria bacterium | reverse complement strand
GTCGTCAGGGTGACACAAAAACACGAAGCTGTCCGAGGCCCGTTCCTCCCGTCGCGTTGCTCGGGTCGTCAGGGTGATACTAAAAACGGCGACGCGGGCATTCCGAACAATACAAGAACCTAACCCCTAACCCCTTCCGAGCGGGAAGGGGAACCGGATTTTTGGGAGCGGGTATCGCGAAAGGGCGAACTACCTAACCCCTAACCCCGGGAACTGGTGTGAAGCTTCTAGCGGGCGCGACGACTTCGGGAGGGGCGGCGGGTGCCGGCGGCTACTTTGCGCTCTTCGGGTTCGGCGCTGGCTGGGGCTTCTTCGCGATCTTCGTTGACTGAGACGCCGCGCTTTTTGAGCGATTCCTTGAGCGCGCTCATCAGATCGATGACTTTGCCCTGGCGTGCTTCGGGTGCGGGTTCGGTTAGTTCGTGACCCGCCATCTTCTGCTCGGCCGCTTCGATTACGCGCTCGCGGTAGTTGTCTTTGAATTCGGCCGGCTTGAATTTTTTTTCAGTGAGATCATCGAGCAGCCGTTGCGCCAGGCCTAGTTCAGAATCTTTTACAGTTGCGTTGGCGCCGTGATCGATTTCGCCGAAGGAGCGGATCTCGTCGTTGTAGTACATAGTATGCATCATCAGGCCGCCTTCGTACGGACGGATGAGGACGACGCGTTCCTTTCCGCGCATGGTGAATTTCGCGACGCCAACCTTGTCGGCCTTGGTCATCGCTTCCTGAAGGAGATGGTAGGCCTTGGCGGAGGTCGGCTCGCATCCGAGCAGATAGGAATTTTCGAAATAGACGGGATCGACTTCGGCGGCGGGAATAAACTCGGTTATTTCGACGGCGCGATCGGCCTGCGCTTCGAGTTTTTTCAGCTCTTCGTCGGTGAAGGTGACGTAGCGATCCTTCTCGACTTCGTAGCCGCGGACCAGCTCGCTGCGATCGACGATCTTGTCTTCCTTGGGGCAATAAATTTTCTGCTGAATGCGGCTCATGTCCTTGGCGTGCAGCAGATGGAAGGAGACGGATTTGGAACTGGTGGCCGGGAACAAGCGCACCGGAATCGAGACGAGTCCGAAGGTCAGACTGGCGGTAGATATTGAACGAGCCGGCATGATTTGAAACCTCCCGCGCTGTCAGCGCGAATCTGTCGCAATCGCGTTCGCCTCAGGGCGCCTCATCGTGAGCGTTACCCGGACCTGCCTTCTTATATTTCGCGGCGAGCGAAATCCAGTAGGGGGGACCACTCTATCAGCTGACACGGTATCGTGAGGAGCCGGATGAGTCATCCGAAAGCACCAAAATGTACAAATAAAACGCGGCTTTGCAGACATTTTAAATCGGAGGGTATGCGCCGGAGCCGCGTTGTGGAACTGGTTGAGTAGGGTGATGTATGTCGCGGGCTCCGACGCACCCTCCGAGCTATCGGGAGGTTGAGAGAGCAATCGATGTGCCGAAGGTCGGGGTAAGAAAAATACCGACTTCAATCCGTTTTCAGAGCACGAGTTTTCGGAAAGCAAAAAATCGGAAAAAATTGCACGAATGCCTGAGGCCGCGGCAGGGGAAACGTTCGGCGTAACGCAATCGGCACGGTTGCGACGTGGAATGGGTATTGCACTCTAGCTGGAGGCACCGAAGCTAAATTGCTTTTCAAGGACCGCGAGATTCTCTGTGGCAGAAATCGAAAACCAGACTGATCGCTCCCACGAGGAGACCTACGAAGAGGACGATGATCGCTTCGCGCTGCTTTGGGTGGCCATCCCGATCTGCGCGTTGATCATCGGTTCCGGCGCTCTGTATCTCGGCAAGCCGGTGCTGTTGCCGCTGGCGATCGCGCTGATCATGAGCGTGGTATTCAGTCCGCTCGCGACGCGGCTGGAGCCGTACTGCGGGCGCTTCGTCAGCGCGGCGATAGTAGTACTGCTGGTGATCAGCTTCATCGGTGCGCTGGGTTATTTCCTGACGATTCAGCTGACCCAAGTCGCCGACCAGGTTTCTGAATATTCGGACAACATCGGAAATAAAATAGCTGCGCTGGAGAAGAACACGCCGCCGTGGCTGCAGCATGTCAAGGACGCAGTGACCGACGTGCAGCAGCGGGTCGCGAGCGCCAATCCGGCGCCGCGCAGCAAGCCGCGCGAAGTGATGGCGCTGCCGGT
>PMOH01000011.1 GCA_003161515.1 Deltaproteobacteria bacterium | reverse complement strand
AGAATGAATCAGGGAAAGGTGGCCGAAGATGATGACCGACGATGCCGTTGCCAGCATTAGGTCAAGCACGAATTTGGACCGACTGGTTGTCCAGTCAGGCGCAAAAAGAAACAGAGCGGTTAACTGTTGGAGGTTGGTTGGAGGCGGCGATCGGATTCGAACCGATGCATGGAGGTTTTGCAGACCTCTCCCTTAACCACTTGGGTACGCCGCCCCGCGTCGGTTGTCGTCGTGACCGAACCCATTCAACTATCACGCGCGGCAAAACGCATCAATTGAGCATCCGCGTCCCGTCGCGCAGCCGCTTCCCATTCTTGTATTATTCTTTAACTGACGCGAACCGCTTTGGCCGGGGGAGGACTCCTGATGGGATCGAATGGCAACGAAGACAATAAGCTCGTCGTCCTTGTTGAAGAGCGAGTGGAAGTGATTATTCATACAGCGGCCGAGCCGTCGGAATTCCCGATTCCAGGCTCCGACGGAGAGCATCGTCTTCAGGAGAAATACGGCAAGACGACTCACGCTCTGGCATTTTACAAGCACCAGGTCCTCGATCATCTCAATGCCGCGATGCAAGCTTTCCTGGGCCGCCAGGAAATGATGTTCCTAGGAACCGCAGATGCTAAAGGAAACGCCGACTCGGCCTTTCGATGCGGCCATGCGGGATTTGTGAAAGTCCTCGACGAGCGCACGATCGCCTATCCCGAGTACCGGGGCAATGGCGTGATGGCGAGTCTCGGCAACATTTCAGAAAATCCGCATGCAGGTCTGTTGTTCGTAGACTTCGGTGACCAGATAGGTCTCCACATAAACGGTGGCGCTAAGATTGTAGAGAACGAAGAGTTCCTGGCATTCCTGAAGGACCACCCAGCAGAGCAAGAGGTGCTAGGTGACGCAGTCCTCAAAGACATCATCAAGAGCGACGGCGGACACCTGGAACGATGGGTCATGGTCGAAGTAGCAGAGGCCTATGTCCAGTGCTCGAAGCACATACCGCCGATGCAGCGGATGGATCACGACATCAAGTGGGGCGCAGAACACCCGCATCTAAAGGGCGGCGATTACTTCGGCGCAGCCCACGGCCAGAAGTAACTTCCGCCGCCCGGTTACGCCGATGCTTCCCACCCGGCCACTTAGTTGCAAGCCGGGCGGGTGGCGATGTTGTTGGACAACGTGAGAGCACCGGTTGCTGTAATAGCACCTGCCATCGCTCGGCCGTTGACTATAGCGCTATCAGCCAAGGTGATTGTCGTATCTGCCAGTATGCTTCCTTCGACCACGCAGCCTGCGGCGATAGTCGCGGAAGTACCAACCTGCCAGAAGATGTTGGCAGCCTGCGCGCCGTTTTTCAGAATCACGCTGCACCCAGGTGCGGTCAACGTAAGAGTTGAGCCGGGCATCTGGAAGACCCACACTGCATTCGGATCGCCTTGGGCGTCGAGCGTCAGATTGGCCGAGCTTATCTCGAACGAGTTCAGAGCGGACATATAGAGGCCTGGAGGAAGAGTTAGTCCTCCCAGGTTTTCGGCTACGATCGTTGCCTCCGACAGTCCTTGGGCGTTGTCGTAAGCAGTAGTCAATGAGGCCAAAGCGGCCGCCGCGGCAGAATTGTCAAGCTGGATTGTGCCGTTCACTACTCCCGGCCCGAATCCCGTAACCGACGGACCCGGGGTCAAGCCAAGATCTCCGTTGACTACTGTTGCACCGGCATTGGTGACTGTGGCCTGCGCAAAGGCCGCGAAGTTGGTGGCTGCTCCCATGTCTATCGGCGACAGACCGGTGGTTGTCGAGCCGGTAGTGAAACTCCAGACGAAGGTTGCGAGAGGATTGCCCGCCAGGTCCTGGGCTCCGGTAAGCGCGGCGGTGAAGGTGGTGCTCGATGCCAGCGGGCTGGTCGGAGTAAAGGTCACGATCATGTCGGGAACGTCGTACGTGACCTGGCCCGCTACCACCGTTGCTCCCGGCCCCGTCACCGTGAACGTTCCGGGGTTCAGGGTCGCAGGGTCCATCGCCTTATCGAAGCTTGCGTTAATTGAAGCGTCTATACCTACCGCAGTGGCACTATCGATCGGGTTGGTAGAACTAATCGTCGGGGCAGCGGTGTCGGTGGTATCCGCCGTCGTGAAACCCCAAATAAAATTGCTCGCAAGCGCATTGCCGGCCAGATCGGTAACCCCGGCCGCGATTACCGCAATGTAAGTACTGTCAGCAGTCAGCGCGCTGCTTGGCGTGAACGTCGCCGTCTCGCCAATCGTCGAGTAGGTCACCGTACCCGCAATCGACGTATCGCCCGGCCCGATTAGCGTAAATGTCGAGGGCGTCAGGGTGGTGGAATCCATCGCTTCGCTGAAAGTAGCCGTGACTTTCTGATTGGTGCCCGCGCCGACAGAGGTAGCGGCCGGATTAGTCGAGGTCACCAACGGCGCCGTCGAGTTTGTGCTGGCGCCGGTGGTAAAAGTCCAAACATAGTTGCTCGCCAGCGGCGAAAGTCCCGCGCTCTCGGCCGCAGTCGTCACAGTTGCAGTAAACGTCGTGCTCGAGGCGAACGCTCCGCCGGTCGGTGCAAAGACTGCGATGTTGTTGGCCGCATCGTAGGTCACGGTACCAGGTACGGGAATCTCGTCAGGATCAGTCACGGTAAAAGTTCCTGAGGTCATGATCGACGTAGAGTCCATCGGCTCGTTGAAGGTTGCCGTGACTTGCTGATTGGTCCCCATCCCTTGCCCACCGCATCCTATAACCGCGGGGCTGGTCGAATTTACCATCGGCGGAACCGCAGTAGCGGTCGCAGTTGGAGTCGCACTCGAAGTTGAAGTGTCAGTGGCAGTCGCCGTGCCGGTCGCCGTCGCGGTCGCAGTGACGGTGTCAGTGGCGGTGGGAGTATCGGTCGCGGTCGCGGTCGCGCTTGCGGTGGCAGTATCGGTCGCGGTGGGGCTTGCGGTTGCCGTATCAGTCGCCGTGTCCGTCGGCGTTGCGGTAGCCGTGGCAGTCTGAGTATCGGT
>PMOH01000357.1 GCA_003161515.1 Deltaproteobacteria bacterium | reverse complement strand
TCGGTCGAAACCGTTTCGGGATTGCAGTTCACCATGATGGTTTCGAAGCCGGCGTCCTTGAGCGCCATGCTCGCGTGCACGCAGCAGTAGTCAAACTCGATGCCCTGCCCTATCCGGTTCGGACCGCCGCCCAGGATGATCACTTTCTTGCGTGCAGTCGGCGGCGCTTCGTCTTCGCCCTCGTAAGTCGAGTAGAGGTATGGCGTGAAAGCCTCGAACTCGGCGCCGCAGGTGTCCACCGATTTGAAAACCGGCGCGACCCCAGCGTCGCGCCGCGCCGACGCCACCTGCGCCTCACTAACCCCGCGCAGATCAGCGATTCGCCGATCGGAAAATCCCATCGGCTTGAACTCCCGGAAGTACGCCGCCCCCAACGGTTCGCGGGCAATGCGCTTTTCCTCCGCAACCAGGTCCGCGACCGCATCGATAAACCACGGATCGATCTTGCTGAGTTCGTAAACTTCCGCACGGGTGACGCCGAGCCGCAGCGCGTTCGCGAGATGGTACAAACGATGACTACTCGCCATCGCCGTCTGAGCTTTAATTTGAGCCAGCGCCTGAGCGCTCGATGGCTCTGAAAGCCCACTCTCCAGCCCATGCGAACCTATCTCGAGCGAACGCAGCGCTTTCTGCAACGACTCCTTGAAGGTCCGTCCAATCGCCATCGCTTCTCCGACCGACTTCATTTGCGGCCCCAGCTCGTCCACTGCGCCGCGAAACTTCTCGAACGTGAAGCGCGGAATCTTGGTCACTACGTAATCGATAGTCGGCTCGAAGCACGACGGCGTCATGCGCGTGATGTCGTTGGGAATTTCATCGAGCCGGTAGCCGACCGCCAGCCGCGCCGCGATCTTTGCGATCGGAAATCCGGTCGCTTTCGACGCCAGCGCGGAGCTTCGCGACACCCGCGGGTTCATCTCGATCACAACCATCCGTCCCGTCGATGGCTCGATCGCAAACTGGATGTTAGATCCGCCGGTATCGACGCCGATTTCGCGGATAATTCGAATCGCGGCATCGCGCATCAGCTGGTATTCCTTGTCGGTCAGCGTCTGCGCGGGCGCCACCGTGATCGAGTCGCCGGTGTGAACGCCCATCGGATCCAGGTTCTCGATCGAGCAGATGATCACGACGTTGTCCGCCGTGTCGCGCATCACCTCGAGCTCAAATTCCTTCCATCCTTCGACCGATTGCTCGATCAGCACCTCGTGGCTCGGCGATTGTTCTAGCCCGTACGCAACCTTCGCGCGATAGTCGTCGAGATGGCGCGCGATCGAGCCGCCGGTCCCGCCGAGCGTTCGCGAGGGCCGAATTATCAGCGGGATACCCAGCTCGTCGACGACCCGCTCAGCGTCCGCCATCGAATGCGCGATCGCCGAGCGCGGAACCTCGAGCCCAATCTTGAGCATCGCATTCTTGAACAGCTCGCGATCCTCGGCCTTCTTGATCGCCTCGAGCTTTGCTCCGATCAGCTCGCACTTGAACCGATCGAGCACGCCCGTCTCGGCCAGCTCGATCGCCAGGTTGAGCGCAGTCTGTCCGCCGACTGTCGGCAGCAGCGCGTCAGGCCGTTCCTGCTCGATAATTTTGGTGAGCACCGCAACCGTCATCGGCTCGATGTACGTACGATCGGCCAACTCCGGATCCGTCATTATCGTCGCCGGATTCGAATTGACGAGAATCAGCCGGAGCCCTTCCTCGCGCAGCGCCTTAACCGCCTGCGTGCCGGAATAATCGAACTCGCACGCCTGCCCGATAACGATCGGCCCCGATCCAATCAACAAAACCGATTTAAGATCTTTACGAAGCGGCAACTTGGTAATCCCAACTCATAAAATTTGCGCTTGAGCCGATGCCTCAGCCGCAATGATTCGCTCGAGCGCTTCCGCGCCATAACGCGGGAAGGTCTCAACCAGTTTTCGAAATCGCGCGAACAGATAACTCGAATCATGCGGCCCCGGCGACGCCTCGGGATGGTACTGCACGGAAAAAAACGGTACCCCGGTTCCCTGCAATCCTTCGACCGTGTTGTCGTTCAAGTTCAGATGCGACAGTATCGCGCGTCCCTTCAACGACTCGTCGTTGACTGCGAAGCCATGGTTCTGCGACGTGATCTCGACCCGCCGCGTGCGCAAGTCCATCACCGGATGATTGGCGCCATGATGCCCGAAATCGAGCTTGTAGGTCTTGCCGCCCAGCGCCAGTCCCAGCAACTGATGGCCGAGGCAAATGCCGAACACCGGCTTCTTGCCCAAAACGCCCGCGATGGCTCTGTAAGCGTACGGCAGCGCCGCGGGATCGCCCGGACCGTTCGACAGAAAAACTCCGTCGGGATTGTGCGCGAGGATTTGCTCAGCACTCGACGTCGCCGGCAGAACCTTCACACGGAAGCCGCTCGCGACCAGCCGCCGCAGAATATTCAACTTGATTCCGTAGTCGAGCGCGACGATCGCCGGCGCATCGCGCGTCTCCTCGCGACTCGCGCGGACGTGACCGCTCCCTAATTTCCAGTCCCCGAAGTCCCAATCGTAGGCCTCGGCGGACGTAACCTCTTTGACCAGATCGCGGCCGACTAACCCCGGCGACGCTTTCGCCTTGCGCACCAGCGAGTCGGCGTCGAGATCGACGCTCGATATCACCGCCTCCTGTGCGCCGCGCGTCCGCAGATGGCGCACCAGCGCGCGCGTGTCGATACCCTCGATACCGACGACGCCCGCATCTTCGAGGTACTTTCCGAGCGGCATCTCGGAGCGCCAGTTCGACGGCCGCTCCCAATATTCCTTGACGATGAAACCCTCGACGTACACGCGCCGCGACTCCGCGTCTTCGGCGTTGATTCCGACGTTGCCGATTTCCGGATACGTCATGCAGACCAGCTGGCCCTTGTACGACGGGTCGGTCAGCACTTCCTGGTAGCCCGTCATCGCGGTGTTGAAAACCGCTTCGCCGACGGCCTCGCCCACCGCTCCGAATGCGCGCCCACGAAAAATTCGCCCGTCGGCTAGCGCGAGTATCGCTTCACGTCCCTTGCTCATCGCTGCGCTACGCCTTCCTCCCGTCGTAAACGATTTCGCCGCCAACAATAGTCAGGACCGCCCTGCCCTTCAGGCGCATCCCGGTAAATGGAGTGTTGCGGCTCTTTGACAGAAACTTTTCCGGCACGACAGTCCATTCGAGATTCGGATCGATCACCGTGACGTCCGCCGTTGCGCCAACCGCCAGCGTCCCAGCCTCGAGCCGCAACAGTGCCGCCGGATTGACCGACATCATCTCAATCAGGCGCGTCGGTTCGATTAACGATCGATGCACCAGTTGAAGGGCGAGCCCGAGCGCGGTCTCGAGACCGACGACTCCGTTCGCCGCACGAGCGAATTCCTCCGCACTGTCGTGATCGAGATGCGGCACCGAATGTCTGGGACCGAAATAAGCACCGAGTTGTTCCATTCCCTTCGACTTCGGATCGTGCGGCGCATGATCCGTCGCGATCATGTTGATAGTGCGATCCCGAATCGCGGCGAGCATGGCTTCGACGTTACTGTGACTTCGCAGCGGAGGATTCATCTTCGCGTTCGGCCCCCAGATCATCGCCGCGCCTTCGTCCAGGGTGAAATGATGCGGCGTCACCTCGCACGTGACCTGCGCGCCATGCCGGCGTGCGGCACGGATGAGGTCGAGCGAGTCGGGCGTCGAGACGTGACACACGTGAACCGCAGCGCCCGAACCGATCGCCAGCGCGAGATCGCGGCGCACGCGCTGCGATTCCGCCGAATCCGGATAGCCGCTGACGCCCAGATGCTTCGACACGGCGCCGGCATTCAACGCACCGTTGCACGACAGCGCCCGATCTTCTTCATGCAGGGCGACCGCATATCCGAGCCGCTTGGCTTCGTCCAGCGCGCGCGACAGAACCATCGCATCATCGATGGGAATGCCGTCATCCGAAAACAATCGTGCCCCCGCTTCAATCATCGCAGCGAAATCCACCGGATCAATTCCGCGGAGTCCATGGGTGACTGCCGATACCGGCACCAGCCGGGCAGAGTGAGCTTCGCGGGCGCGCTCGAGCATGTAGCGCGTCGTTGCGGGATTGTCGTTAACCGGCGACGTGTTCGCCATCGCTGCGACAGTCGTGAAACCGCCAGCCGCAGCGGCCCGCAGGCCGGTTTGAATCGTTTCCTTTTTGGGGAAGCCGGGGTCGCGCAAATGGACGTGCGGATCGATCAGACCCGGCACGATCCAGCATCCACTCACGTCAACTAAAGTAGTGTTGGGCAGATTCATCCGGGTTCCGGCGGGCTCGACAGCTGCGATTTCGCCATTGCGCAACAAGACGTCGTACTCGCCGTCGAGTGCGCTGGCGGGATCTATCACTCGGCCGCCTCTGAGCAGAATCGAGTTCAATGCGCCGCCTCGGGTTCTTTCATCGGCTCGACAATTGAATAGATTGTCACGTGGTCGTGCGTTTTCACTTTCGGATCGCTTCCGGCCGTGCCGAGGCGCACCTGGACGCGCTCGGTGCGCGAGGTCGGAATATTCTTGCCGACATAGTTTGGCCGAATCGGTACTGCGCGATGCCCGCGATCGATTAGCACCGCCAGCTTGACCGCGGCTGGACGTCCGCGCTGCCAAATCGTCGCCATCGCGCGCTGCACGGTCCATCCGCTGTTTATTACGTCGTCAACCAGGACTATCGTGCGGTCTTCGACGACGAAAGTTTCGGTGCGATCGATCGGATGCAAGGCATCGTCCGGCTTGTACACATCGAGAGCGGCGCACGGCGGAAAAACCTTGGTCTTCGATCCGATCAGCTCGCGCAACCGAAGCGCGAGCATCGCGCCGCGACTGACGACGCCGACGATCGACACGCTCGGCATGTCGAGAACGTCGGCAATCACCTGGTCGGCGAGCGATTCGATCGCGCGGACCACTTCCTGCTCATTCATAATTTCGCGCTGAGGGCCGCGCTTGTAGGGTTCGTAGCCGCCTTCCTCGGCCTGCTTAACGTTGTCGAACACCGCCAGCGAACCTTCTTCGATCCACTGGCGAACATAGCCCTGGAGGTTTTCGTCGAAGCGATAGTAGCGATGCGAGCGCGTATGACCGACGTATTCGGTTTTCAAGTCGCGTTCGCAGTAGTCGCACTTCAGCGCGAGCACGGTGGTATCCGCGCTGCGCCCGAGCGTGAAACGCGGCGCCAGGTATGCGACCTCGAACCGCGTGATGCAGTTCAGATTGGAGCATCGAGGCGGCGGCTCTGCCTTGAAACGAATCGGCTCAGCAATCGCGCGTGGACTGGTGGTGGCGGCGGCTTTTTCCATCAGCCATGCGATCAACGCCATTCGGACCGGCACACCGGCGGCAGCTTGCTCGAAATAGACCGCGCGCGGATCGGTATCCAGCTCGTAAGCGAGTTCGTTGGTGCGCGGCAACGGATGCATCACGACGGCTTCACTCGTGCGGCTGGTGCGCAGCGCGCGCGCGTCGAAGCGGACGTAGTCAGCAGCGCCCGCTTCTTTTCCCGACATGCGCTCCTTCTGCAGGCGCGTGACGTAAAAGGCGTCGAGAGAGGCCGGCGGTTCGCTCGCGGGAATTGTTTGAAGCGCATCAGCCCCGGTGAAGAGGGCCATTTGATGCGGCGCGCTCGGAGTAAGGTAAAGCGCGTCGAGGCCGCCCGCCAGCGACTTCAGCTCGTCCATCGTGACAGTCGAGAAGCTGTAGTTGCGCTCGGCGGCGAGCCGCTCGAGGACGTAGTCGGGAACGTCCATTCCGCTGGTGGGGACGGCAACGATGTTCGCGCCGAAACGCGCGAGCGCATAGATGAGCGAGTGCACCGTGCGGCCGAATTTGAGATCGCCGCATAGCGCGACGGTCAGTCCCTTCAGATGGCCCTTTTTTTTGCGCAGGATATAGAGATCGCACAGCGTCTGAGTGGGATGCTCGCGGCTGCCGTCGCCGGCGTTCAGCACCGGGCACGGTGCGTACTCGGCAGCGACGCGCGCGGCTCCATCATGCGGATGGCGCAGCACGATCAGGTCGGCGTAGCCGGCGACGACGCGGACAGTGTCGGCGAGGCTCTCGCCTTTGGCGGCGGAGCTCGCCTGCATATCGGCCGAACTGATCACGGCGCCACCGAGGCGATGCATCGAAGACTCGAAGCTGAGACGGGTGCGGGTCGAGGGCTCATAAAACAGCGTCGCCATGATGAGGCCGGCGGCGGTCGTGATCTGCTCGCCGCGCTCGAGTCGGGCATAGAAGTCGTCGGCGAGCGCAAACACGCGTTCGATGTCCGAGGTCTCGAGGTCCTCGATCGAAACGACGTCAAATTTTGCCAGGCGTGACACTTTAGTATTCGATGCGTGTTGGGCGCGCGCGTTCGACCTCATTTTCCGTTTGCGTTTCCAATCACGACCGCATCCGCGCCGTCTATTTCTGTGAGCCGCACGTAAACACGCTGGCCGCGCGGGGCCTGGATGTTCTTGCCGACGTAGTCGGCGCGAATTGGAAGCTCGCGATCGCCGCGATCGACCAGCACCGCGAGCTGGACCGATTCCGCCCGGCCCAAATCGGAAATCGCGTCGAGCGCGGCGCGCACGGTTCGTCCGGTGTAGAGCACGTCGTCAACCAGCACGACGCGCTTGCCGTCGAGCGAGAACGGAATGTCGCGTCCAATCAGGCGTGGGTCGCCGGGCGCTCCCCTGCCGTCGTCGCGGTAGGACGAGATGTCGAGCGTGCCGACAGGCACCTCGCGCTTGCCGTTGGTGCGTAGCTCGCCGGCGATCCGTTCGGCGAGCGTCGCGCCGCGACGGATGATTCCGACGAGCACGACGTTGTCGGCGCCGCCGTTGCGCTCGGCGATTTCCATCGCGATCCGCTTGATGGAACGCCCGACCTGCGCAGCGTCGAGCGCGACGTTGGACGCCGCGTTCATCGCGACACCCAAAAAAAAGCCCGGCTGCAAAAACAGCCGGGTCGGGAAACATACACTTTCATTGTCATTCCTTTTCGCTATCTCAGTAGCGGATTAAAGGGTGATTAGAATTTATGATCGCAAAAGATGTGCGTCAACCCC
>PMOH01000278.1 GCA_003161515.1 Deltaproteobacteria bacterium | reverse complement strand
GCGGGATTTTATTCGCAGGTGGTGCGCGAGTTGCGGCTCGATCCGGTTGATGTGATTGGATATTCGGCGGGTGGGTATATCGCGGCCGAGATGGTTGCGGCTGATCCGAAGATCTTTTCTAAGATGATTCTTGTGGCGCCGATGGGGATTAAGCCGGGTGAAGGCGAGATCATGGATATCTTTCCGATTACCATGCGGACGCATTTGCGGGCGACCGTCGCCGATCCCGCGGGGACGCCTGAGTTTCTCAAGCTGTATGGTGGTGAGATGACGCCCGAGCAATTCGAGGCGTTCGAGGATGCGCGGGCGGAGTCGGCGCGGATTGGGTGGGAGCCTTATATGCATAATCCCGCCCTGCCCTACTTGCTGCGCGGAACGAAGACGCCGACGCTGCTGGTGTGGGGGACGCGCGACCGGGTGGTGCCGCGTGGATGTATTGACGGGTACAAGAAGGCGATTGCGGGAGCGCAGGTGGCGACGATCGAAGGCGTGGGGCATCGGCCTGAAATTGAAAACTCAACTGAGTTTGTGAAGATAGTCAGTCGTTTTCTCAGTGAGTAACAATTGGAGAATAATCGCCTGCGCGGCGNNCTACTTTGCTCTCAGGGGCTAATAGCTAGTCGGGAGTCATTATGAAAATTGGATATTTTACTGAGCGGCCGGTGCGGTGGATTCCTGAGGAAGTGATATTGCGCAACGGCGGGCATTTCGCTGTGTCGAATAGCTACTTCGATCGCGAACGCGCGGCTGAAGATTACAATTACTATATCGACGAGAACCTTTACGCCGAGGAATTGGGGTTCGACATCGTCGCGCTCAATGAGCATCACGGTAATCCTTTTTGCATGGGGAGCGTGATGAANNCCGAGGAACTGGCGATGATCGACCTTATCTCGGGTGGACGGCTGGTGCCCGGATGGGTGCGCGGCGCGGGCAGCGAGCAGTTCTTCAATAATGCGAATCCTTCGTACAATCGCGAATACTTCGAGGAGGCGCACGATTTTATAATCCAGGCGTGGACGCGGCCGGGTCCGTGGCGCTACGAGGGGAAGCATTTTCACTACCGCCATGTGAATCCGTGGGCGCTGCCGTATCAAAAACCGCATCCGCCGATGTGGATTCCGGGGACGCTCAGCCCCGAGACGGTCCGCTGGTGCGCGGAAAAGTCGTATCCATATTTTGGCCTGGGCACCTCGCTCGGACCGACTTGCGACTTGTGGGATTACTACGCCGACGAGGCGGCCAAGCACGGATACGAAGCGGGATCGGAAAATTTCGGCTACGTGCTGCCGACCTTCGTGGCCGAGACTGAGGATCGCGCGCAGGAACTGGGCAAAAATTTTCTGTTCGGCGGAGGGCAGAACTCATTCGCGCGCGTCGAGCATACGCTGCCGCCCGGATACAACTCGAAAGAGGCGATTCGAAAACTCGCGAAACAGCCGCAAGGGAGCTGGCTCGGAATCAGCGGCGACAAAATGCGCGGGCATTCGGAGGACGTCGAAATCGATCCCGCGGCGATCAGGGCGAAACTGATTCCCGGATACCAGAAGGCGCAGAAGGCGATTCAGCTTGTGATCGGCACGCCCAAATCAGTGCTGCCAAAGCTCAAGGCGATCCTGACCGTGCTGCGGCCGGGGTCGCTGGTGATATTCAGCGTGCAAGGGCCGGTGTCCAACGAGGATCGTCAGACCAGCATGCGATTGATCGCGCAGGAAATAATTCCGGCGCTGAAGGAACATGCGAAGTCGATCGATCTTCACGACGCCTTCGAGCGTATCCCGGGATCGATCAAGCTGAGCGCGGGAGTTGCGCGCGGGCCGGTGTCGGATCGCGGTCCGTTGAAAGAGTTGGGGTTGGCGTAGCGGGAATTAAATGCGGAACCCACCGTGGGTTCCGCACCTCCTTGGGCAGGGGTGACCCCTGCACCCAGTATTAAGAAATCGCAAAATGGCGAGGACGCCATTTTGCTCTCAGGTTCTTTTTTCGGAGGGATCGTTAGAGATTGGACGGGAATATCGTCCCCTTGGAGGGGAATAACATATTGGATAAAAACTTGTCATGAAGAAGGTGTTGATGGTTTGTACTGGCAACATGGATCGGAGTCCGACGGCCGCGATGGTGCTGGCGGAAATGTGCGCGCCGATGTGGGTCACGTCGGCGGGGACGGAGCCGTGGGCGAAGAACCAGGTGAGTATCGAGCTGGTCGAGGAAGCGGACGTGATTTGCGTGATGGAAGAGGCGCATCGCAGGCATATCCGCGAGCGTTTCGGCGATGTTCACGCACAAAAAGTGGTGGTGCTCGACATACCCGACAACTACGTTTGCTGGGAAGACAAGCTGATTCTGCTGCTTAAGAGCAAGTTGCGCATAGCGTTGGGATTGACAAGTTCAAAAAGATAGCTATTGAGGATATGGAGAAATCAATTTGTATGTGAAACTCGTCGTGGGGTTTCATGTTTCAGCGCGTACTTGGGCAGAGGCGAACTTCTTCGACTCGGCGCAGGACCGGCGCTGGACCTCAGTGACTTAGGAAAATAGGCACCGCTGGAGATGCGGGCTTTGCTCTATCGGGGCGTTTTGGAACGTACTGACGGGGGGCGGACGCGTGCCCAATTTCGGTAATGGGGTCTAGAATCCGTACTCATCGAGCAGAGCCTCCCGCAACCTGGTAAAATGAATCAGGCCGGCCTGATACTGGAGTTTTTTCTGGACTGGCAGGCGTTCGAAATCGAGGCCATAACGCTGAGCGGTGCCGAGCACGGCTTTCGCGGCCTGCGGTGATTTTGCCCCTGCGCCGGCGCGTGCGGTTTCCCGGTCGCGCGTAGATCCGAACAGTTGCGAGGCCAGCTTGCGCGGATAGATGCCGAGGCTGACGAGCAAATCAGCGGCGAGCTCGCGCGGATCGTCGAGATGCGCCCCGTATCCGGTCTGGCGCGAAAGCTGGATCATCTCCTTACGAGTAGAAAAAAGCTCCGCAGTGACGTGATGCCCTACTTCATGTAGAAACGCAGTCGCAACCGCGGCCGGATGATGCGCGCCGTTGAGGCAAATCAGCGGGCGCTTCTCCAGGCCGGAGTCCTTACCGAGGTAGAAACCGAACAACGCGAGGCCAGACGGCCACGGCATTTTGGCGATTCGAAAATCGGCGCCGAGTGCAGACGCCCGCTCGGCGAATTCTTTCATCGATCCGAGGCGTACTGCCGAGTCATTCAGATGAGGCCAGGCGGTCCGCTTCGCCTCGCGAACGATTTCGCGGATTTCTGCCCGGCTTAAATGCCTCCGCAGAGCGTCACCGTAATCCTGGTCCCAGAGGCGCTTGATTTCTTCTGAAGCGACGCCAGGACTCGGTTCACGTTCATTTAAGGCAGCATCGGCAGTTTTAACGATTTCTGCCGTTAGCCCGACGATGCGCGAGATGCGCTTCTTTACGGTCATATGTCGGTCATCCCCACTGCCAAATTATAACCAAAAGTACTGAATTAATGCTAGATAGGCAACAAGCGGTCGTTTTAGTCCATTTGGGGTCAAAATTGCGTTGCGTGTGAAGTCCTTCCTGTGTAATTAACCGCTGATACTACAAATTGGCGTATTTCTAACCTCACTGTATGAGGGTTCCCTGACGACCAATTTTCAATCACCTCATGCACCGCCCGCGTCGATTGTTCGACCGCATCGCAATTCCAGCATGGCACGATCGCCTCCATCGCACGAGACGAATTACGAGAAGCCGTATCTGCACATAACCAAACTAATCGCGACGAATTCAGACTGAGGGGAAAGAAACATGGAACTGCGCCTGCTATCGACCGAAACCGAACGGAGAATTTTCGCCGCGCGCACCGAGCAGATTCGTGCAAAGCACGGGGTCGGCTTCAAAGAACGCGGGAGATCGCGCCTGGCGAAAATTCATCTGACGTTTGGCAATCTCTACGCGCTGTTTGAAAACGACGGCGACCCGGCCGAGAAAATGATCGCCGGGTTGGTGATGCACGATCTCGAAATGTTTCCGCAGACCTGTCCGAGGCCCGACCTGTCGCATCTGCCGCCGCGATCGGTGATCGAGGTCAGCGAGTTGTGGTCGCGTGCAATCGGGGCCGGCGCGCTGGCGCGGGCTGGGGCGGCGATAATGGCTGGCCTGCTCGACGCGCGCGCGATCCTCGCGTACCTGGGGGTGAAGCCGTTCGACGGGACTCCGTTCTATCGCGCGACGGGCTTCGTCAACGCGGGCGAGCCGGTCGAGTATCCGTATCTCGAGACGCTCAAGGGGGAATCGATTTGGGCGCAGCCGATGATCCTCGAGGGCGAATCGCTGGCGAAGCTGACGCGCGTATTTTCGCAACTGATAATCGAGACGAATGACGACAACAGCGTCCTGCGTTTCAGGAATTTCCTGAAAGGAAAAACAGCGGGCGGCCGTCCGGCATTTGTGGACGACGCGACTCCGACGGCCGGACCGCGGATGGAGCACGAGGAACAGGCAGCGCCGATGCAATAGCGCCGGTTTCAGCTCGCGGATCGAATCGGAATGGACAAGCAGCGATCGAGGGAAAAAATGAATTACGGATCAGAATTGGAATCGTCGGCGGAGTCGGGGCGCTTTGGCGACGTCGGCGCGAATATCCCGGTCAAACTCACCAAGGACGAACTGCGAGACCTGTCCACTGTCAAGCCGTGGCTCGCGTGCGCGCATATCGCAGCCGAGTGGGCGTTGATCGCGGCGACAATCTATCTGTGCCAGCGATTCTGGCATCCGATGCTGTACGTGTTCGCGGTCGCGTTCATCGGATCGCGGCAGCACGCGCTGCTGGTCCTGATGCACGACGGCGTGCACTACCGGCTGCTGAAAAATCGGTGGCTGAACGACTGGATGTCGGAAGTAGTGTTGGCCTGGCCGCATCTGGTCACGGCGCGACAGTATCGCAAAAATCATTTCGCGCATCACAAGTACCTTAACTCGTCGCAGGATCCCGACCTCAAGCGCCGAGCGGGCGATCCGGTGTGGGTGTTTCCGCAGACCGTCCCGAATCTGGCGAAAACGCTTTTCCGTGACGCGACCGGGTTAAACGCGCCGGCGATGCTCAAGCTGGCGGCCGCAGTGGCGAAGGCGGACTCGGTGCCGGCGGGATTTCTCGCGGTGCGCTACGGGTTTTACGCGGCGGCGCTCGCCATCATTGCGTATGCGGGCGCGCTCGAGGGTTTCGCGCTGTACTGGATTGTTCCGATGTTCACGTGGCTAGTGCTGATCATGCGGATCCGCAGTATCGCCGAACATCACGCGATCGAAACCGACGAGCCGCAGACCGCATACCCGCGGACGCGGACCACTCAGCCTAGTTTGCTCGAGCGTATTTTTGTCGCGCCGAAAAACGTCAACTATCACATCGAGCATCACTTTTTTCCGAGCGTGCCGTTCTATCGCCTGCCCGAGCTGCACGCGATCCTGATGTCGAAGCCGGGCTATCGCGAAGGCGCTCACGTGACGCGCACATATTGGAGCGTGCTCGAGGAATCGGTGGGTCGTACGCCGTCGAATCGCGGCAAGGTTCGCGCTGAGAGCAGCTTGACACTCGAAAGAATCCCGCGCGTCGTGGAGGCGACAATTTGATGATCTGATACCCGCCGAAATCAACCTTCTGTTAATCGCTCGCGGCCGACCGTTTGCAAATCCTGGTCGCGGACTTGTAAAGTTGCGCTGGGGGCGATCCTGATCACTGACAGCCAGCACCGGGAAGACTGCGTCTGGCGGCGGATTTCGACCCGGTCGTGAATGGCTGTAATCCCGATAACATATAATCTTCGGAGCCTGATGGTCCGGCGGACGACGTCGCTGATGACCGCGCTTGGAATTGCGCTGGTCGTGATGGTCGTCGTGATTCTGCTCAGCTTCGTCGGCGGATTGCGGCAGAGCCTCGAGCTGGCGGGCGAGCCGGGTCACTGGATCATTCTCAGCCGCGGTACCGTCTCCGAGGGCGAAAGCTACATCCCGCGCGAGCAGGCGGACGTTTTGCGGACGCGGCCCGAGATAGCCACCGACGCGTCGGGCGCGGCGCTCTTTTCACCGGAGATGGTGGTGCCGTTCAACGCGGCGGTGAACCGGCCGGCGGTTCAGTTCAGGCCGGCGTCATTGCGCGGCGTGTCACCGGTTGCGTATCGGATGCGTCGCGGGCTCAAGCTGGTTGCGGGCCGATGGCCGGCGCCTGGCCGCGACGAGATGGCGATCGGACAAAAGCAGGCGGCGCGATTTCCCGAGCTGGGCGTGGGCACGACCTTCAAGTACGGCCGCCGCACCTGGACTATCGTCGGGATTTTCGCCGATCGAGGCAGCGCCCTCGAATCAGAGTTCTGGACCGACATCGACGTCCTGCAGCAGGATGCGCGATTCGAAAACGGCTACTCGTCATTTCGCATCGTGCTGAAGCCGGGAACCGAAGAGACGTTTCGCAATGCGCTCACCGAAGATGCGCGCTTGACCGTCGACGTGATCAGCGAGCGCGATTTCGTTGCGGAGCAGGCCAAGGTCGCGGACCGGCTGCGCGCGCTGGTGCTGATCGTCGGCTTGATCGTGGGCATCGGCGCGGCTTTCGGCGGCATGAACACGATGTATGCCGCGGTCGCGCGGCGCACGCGCGAAGTGGGAGTGTTGCGCACGCTCGGCTTCAGCCGCGGATCGGTGCTGACCAGCTTCCTGGTCGAGAGCGTGATTCTCGCGATTGTTGGCGGCGTCGTCGGCGATCTGCTGGCGATAATTTTAGGAATGGCCGCGGGTCTCAATGAAAGGCTGATGAGCGTTGGCACCGTGGTGTTTTCGTCGGCCTTTTCGGTGAGCGCGCTGATTGGCGGGATCGCGGCGGCGCTGCTGATTGGCGTTGCCGGCGGCCTGATGCCCGCGTGGCGCGCTTCACGTCTTCCAATCGTCGAGTCGTTGCGCGAGGCCTGACGCGATGCAATCGATTCGACTCGTCCTTCGTTACGTGATCCGACAGCCCCGGCGCGCTCTTCTGACGATGCTCACGTTTGCGGTCGCGACCTTCATCTTCACGGTGCTCGCGGCGATCCCCGGTTCGATCGACATGATTCTCAAGAAGACGGCGGAGACGCTGCGCGTGTATTCCTACAATGCCGACGGGCGTTACCTTGGCGTGCCGGCGCGCGACTGCCGCACGATCGAGAAGATCCCCGGCGTGGTCGCGTGCAACCCGATGGTGGTGCTGCGCGCGAGCTATCAGAACGCGTCGGAAACCGTGCAGGCGTTCGCGCTGGACGCGGACAAAGTCGCGCTCATGTATCCCGACTACAATCTTTCGCCCGAGGTGCTCGAGCGGTTTCAGAATAACCGCAGCGCCGCGGCCGTAGGACGCCTGCTGATGCGCAAGCATGGCTGGAAGGTCGGCGACGTCGTGACGCTGCGCGGCGATTCCAATCGGCTCGACATTAAATTTTTGATCGTCGGCGAGATTCCAGCCGACAACTATCCTAATTTTTTCATGTTCCGGCGCGACTACCTGGTCGAAGCGGAAAAAGCGATCGGAATCCCCGAAGAAAAGCATCCGGCGGGATTCCTGGTGACGCGGGTCGATTCAGCCAATCACGTTGCGTCCGTCATTCACGAAATCGATCGCAGTTTTCACAACTCGGATTTCGAAACCGCGTCGATGACTGAAAGCGAGGCGGTTTCCGGCCTGATGAGCACCGTCGGCGACATTCGCGGCATCGTCTCGGCCGTTTCGGCGGTGATTGCGCTGACAATTTTTCTGATCGCCGCCAACGCGATGTCGATGATGGTGCGAGAGCGATTGCGTGACGTCGCGGTGCTCCGCGCGCTCGGATTCAACCAGCCGTACGTCGCGCGAATTCTGTTCGGCGAATGCATGCTGATCGGCACCGCGGGCGGCGCGCTCGGATGCGCCCTGGCAGTGTGGCAATTCGGCAGCGGAACGACCTTGCGCGCGGTGCTCGAAAGCGCCGGCTATCTGACCGTAACTTACAGCGCTGCGCTCGAGGCATTACTCGCCGCGATCGTGATCAGCCTGCTGAGCGCCGCGATCCCCGTATGGGGCGCGATGCGCGTGACCCCGGCCGACGCTTTTCGAAAGACGATCTGAACTAGCGCCCGACGGCGTGGCGAACCGTGTTCAGTATGTAGATGAAGTCGCGGGGGGACCGCACTTCGCCGAGCAGCGCGACGCGTTCCAGCATTTCCATCTCGTCGGTCGAGATGTTGTGAATGCGCCTTATCTGTTCATCCTTGCGAAAATCTTCCCAGGCCGATTTCGCTTCGGAGTCCGGCTCGGGATTCAGTAGCGCCTGGGCGCGCGGGTTGGCGAGGAAAAATAGTTCCCGCCGATCCAGACCGAGCACCTCGGCCAGACGCGTGACGATTTTGTCGGAAGGGTGCCGCTTCGCCGATTCGAGGTGCCCGATGTACGGAGTCGAAGTCTTGATACGCCGAGCGACCTCTTCCTGAGTGAGATCCAACTGCCGCCGGCGATCGCGGAGTACCTGACCAAAACTGCGTTCCTTGGCCCGTGCCATTGATATCCGTCCCCTTGAGGATTTGTGCGCGGCGTGGATCAACCGCGTTCCCAATCAGTTGGGTGAGATTCGACGCTGCCAGTTTGTACCATCCAAGAGCCTGTAAGGCAACTTCATTTCCAGGTCAGTCCTGACCTCGGCTTCCTGCAAATCGCCGCCCTTAACCAGCGTGGACCAGAGGTCCTTCGGGTCGCTGAAAAGCAGATCAGCCTTGGCCGGGATCACGTACCAAGCGCCCGCCATCACCTCGCCCAGCAGCTGATCGTGCAGCCACTGAGCCTTCCCTGAAATAACGCGGAGCTCCGTTATCCGCGGGTCCTTGAGGACGGCGGCGATCGCGTCGCGACCGTTCGCGACGTAAACGTCATCAAAGACCCGTGTGGCGGAGCTTTGCGCCGACGACGCCCGAAAGATCGCCGACACCTCGTCCGGCTCGACCGGCCCGCCCATATATGTCGTCTCGTCCGGCCGCTGCAAATCATGAACTTCCGGGAACAGATCTCGAACCCTCTTTTGAGCGGGAGTGTTGATGATCAGCCCGGCGAGCAGCGGCGGCTCAGTGGACGGCACCATCAGGATCACCGAATGCACAAACAGCGGGTCCTGCAACTCGCGCGTGGCCACCAGAAAGGACGGCGTCGTCAGATCGGTGGCTTGTGCATTGCGCGATGTCGCCAGGCTCGCAATCAGAGCCGTAATAATGACTGCGACGACCACGCGTCCACGGAGCACGATGCCGAATCCGCGCATGCCTCATTGTACATAACCGCCGCGGAAGTAGTCACCGAAAATGTCGCAGCCGCCACGCCCCTTTTGTGAGTGCCTGCGGATTGTTAACGATCTGTAACCTTGGCTGAGATCGGAGCGTCCTTATATGTGCAGCCAGAGAGTCACGCGCGCGGATTTTCGTCGCGCGGCGAATCAGCACCGGGCTGTTTCTTCTTGAAGGGACTTGTCGCCTCTGGCCGCGCATTCAAAGAAAGCTGTATCGCGAAGAAAATGGTTGCGCCTGCTCATTGCGCTGGCCCCAATTTTTCTTATCCTTTCGTGCAACCGGCCTAATCCCGTCGCGATCAAAAAGAAGCCTGCCTCCGCCGGCGATCCACCAGGCCCGCCGCGGATAGTTCCCGCCGCGCACCCGTCGCCGGTCGGAAGTCCCAACATTATTTTTGTGCTGACCGACGATCTCTCGCTGAACCTGTTGCAGTTTATGCCCCATGTCCTGGCGATGGAGCGCAACGGCGCCACCTTTACCAATTACTTCGTAACCGATTCGCTTTGCTGCCCGTCGCGCTCATCGATCTTCACCGGCGAGTTCCCGCACAACACCGGGGTGTTTCGCAACGTCGAACCTGATGGCGGTTACGGCGCATTCAACGCTCATGGCAACGAGCCGAACACCTTCGCAGTAGCGTTTCAGCGCAATGGCTACCGGACTGCGATGCTCGGAAAGTATTTGAACGGCTACCATCCGGGCATCGATGGTCCCGCAACCGGATGGAACGAATGGAGCGTCGCCGGCGACGGCTATCGCGAGTTTAACTACTCGCTGAACAGGAACGGCAAGGTCATCTTCCACGCGAAGAGACGCAGCGACTATATGACTGACGTCCTCTCGCGGATCGCGATCAAGTTCATCAAGAAATCGCAAGGCAGTCCGTTCTTCATCGAGATTGCCACCTTTGCGCCCCACGCGCCTTATATTCCCGCTCCGCGCGACGCGCACGCGTTCCCCAAACTGTTTGCGCCGCGCACCCCGGCGTTTAATGCCGCTCCGGACGCGAACGCCGCCGGCTGGCTGAGAAGGTTCCCGCCGCTTTCCGACGCCGACATGGTTTCGATCAATCGAAAATTCCGGTTGCGCGCCCGCTCGGTGCTCGCGATAGACGAGATGATCGCCGATCTCGAGGCTGAGGTTGCGGCGACCGGCCAGGAGAAAAACACTTATTTCGTTTTCAGCTCCGACAACGGCATTCACATGGGTGAGCATCGCCTGATGCCGGGCAAGATGACCGCATTCGACACCGACATCCACGTCCCGCTCGTCGTCACCGGGCCGGGAGTCGCGCCTGCGCAAGTTATCAATGAGATCGTCGAGAATACCGATCTCTGCGCGACCTTTGCCGAGATCGCCGGAGCCGGCGTTCCGGCAACCGTCGATGGACGCAGCCTCGTACCTTTACTCCGCGGCGAACAGGTTCCGGAATGGCGCACGCTGGCGCTGATCGAGCATCACGGGCCGTCGAATGAATCGGACGACAATGATCCTGACGTTCCCAACAAACGCAGCGGCAACCCGCCGAGCTACGAGGCGATTCGATCGCGCGATTCAGTTTATGTCGAATACGATGACGGGACTCGCGAGTATCACGACTACGCAACCGATCCCTACGAGTTGCGAAACAGCTTCCCAACGCTCCCGCCCAACACCAAAGCATCCCTGCACGCCGCAGTAAACGCGCTCCGAATCTGTCACGGCGCGCAAGCCTGCTGGAATGCCGCTCGCCCGTCAAAAATCCGGAACTAGTCGAAGGTCACAGCTATTCGTCGCGCCCGTCGCTAATCTCAAGACCGCGAGATCGCTCGCGCTCGATAACGATTTGGCAATGCAGCGGGCACAGTTCGACCTGGCGGACGTGACGACCAGCGGTATCGACCTTCCGCAATCAGCGTCGCGCGCTTGAGACAACTACGCGCTCTGCACCGCGAAACGTATTTGCAGCGGTGGATGCGAACTTCTGTCGGTGCGGGATCGAAGTTAGGCTGAAGCTATTTCTCTGCTTCATGTTTCGGATGGGCGCGGCAATTCGATTACTAGTCGTACAACCCGCTTGAGACGACGCGTGTCGTGGTCGTGTTGCCGCTAGCGTCGGTGCAGATCTTGTCGCCATAGGCGCCCCAAGGATAGGCGTGAGAGGACACTTTGCAGTGTGTGCCATCCGCCATTTGCGGTAGCGCGGCCGATGAGGAACATCCGGCAGCCGCGAGAGAAAGCGCTAGCGCTAAAGCTCTAGCGTTCATGTCGATTCTCATGGCATCTAGCTCACTGGGGATGGTCGGAGGATTTCCATTGGTCCTCGGATTGAGGGTTTACGGCCGGAGCTGCGGCAGATCTGGAATCAGTTTTGGGTTGATCGCTAGCGACCGCAGCGGCTGCGCTCGGTGAGATCGGAGCGGCGGACGCAAGTCTGCACTGAAGTCCCGAGTTAATCGGATTGGGATCTTCGTCGTAAACTGCACCGTCAGCAAAGTCTATTATCCCTCCCAGCAGAAGAGCCTCGACAACTCCGCTTCCGGCAATGTGAGGAGACACGAGTTGAACCTGGCTCTCACAACCCTCCCTAGCAAATTTGATGTTGTATGCATTCCCCCGCGATACCCGCATCGTACAGGGTGTGGTGCAGCTTTGACCATCAGACAGTGTGGCGATCGCTCCGCTAGGAGTGGAGTCAACCTGCAAATCCTGACTAGTGCCGCGGAACAACGTAGCGCAACCTGACGCGAACATGACTGCTAACAAGCTAGCAAAAAGTGAACGCTTAGACATTTTGCTGGATCCCCCAGCGGTTGCGTATATTCCAAATCTCAACAGAGTTCAATGGCGCTGGCCCGTTCTCTTTTGAGGCTACTTTCTCTTGAGGCGCGGATCGTCGGTCGCGATGCACGCCACATAGCCTAAGCCTCAAACAGGTCCCTCCAGTGGGCACTGCTCTGATTTGTGTTGCTGGTGAAAAAGCTATCGCCAACGCGCTCCGAATCTGTCACGGC
>PMOH01000152.1 GCA_003161515.1 Deltaproteobacteria bacterium | reverse complement strand
GTCGCGCGCGATCGGCTGCTGCTGGTCGGCGACGCGGCCGGATATCTCTCGCCGATAACCGGGCAGGGCAACGAGTTCGCGCTCCGCACGGGACGGCTGGCCGCGGCCGCCGCCGACAATGCACTGCGCGCCGGCGATCTGTCGGCGGGCGCATTCGCGTCGTACGTCGAAGGCCGCCGACACGAGGTCGATCGCCAGGTCGATTACGTCAGAGCGCAGTTGCGAATCCTGCGCGACCGCGACGCGCTGCTGAGAGCGTCGCGCGACGACGAGTATCGAGCATCGGTCTTCGGTCCCTACGGAATCCCGGCAAGCGAGCGTGGCTCGCTGGTGTAGTTTTTTCATCTGGTTCCCCTTCCCGCGCGGGAAGGGGTTAGGGGTTAGGTTCCTCGGCATCGCAACAAGGTCATGACACATGGCAGTAAAATAACGCGCGTCCAAAGTGTTCAGGCAGACAAGCTGTCTTTCGCTAAACGACTACGCCGCGAAATGACGCCGGCAGAGCGAGTTTTGTGGAAAGCTCTTCGGCGAAATGCAGTCGACGGGTTCCACTTCCGCCGTCAGCAGGCAATCGAAGGATACGTCGTCGACTTTTATTGCGATGCCGCCAAGCTTGCGATCGAACTTGATGGAGGCGTGCATCACGAACAGTGGAAGTATGACGAAGCGCGCGACAAGACGATCTCAAAGATAGGTGTGCGAGTTCTCAGATTTTCGAATGAATCGATGCTCGATAGCGAAGCGGTTATCGAGCATATCAAGCGCGCGTTGCGAAAGAGTCAGGAACCTAACCCCTAACCCCTTCCCGCGCGGGAAGGGGAACCAGATAGGAAGGGGCCTTCCCTCGCGGGCAGACGGATCCGATCCGAATCTTAATCCACAAGCTTATCCACAGGGCTTGCAATTCTCGTCGATCTGGCTAAGCTGGCGTTAGCACTCAGTCGTTGCGAGTGCCAATTGACAAAGCCCGGACAGTTATTAACTTTGCGACGGTGGGAGTGCCCCGCCAAATCAACACTTTTTCGTAAGCCAAGGAGGCTGCTGGTTCGCCATGAAAGGATTAAGGCCACTGGGAGATCGGATTCTCGTNNGGCGACGACGGCAAGCTTATCCCCATCGAAGTGAAAGCTGGGGACAAGATTCTGTTCGGCAAGTATTCCGGCAGCGAGTTCAAGCTCGAGGGCGAAGACCTGTTGATCCTGCGGGAAGACGACATCCTGGGAATCATCGAGTAGGCAATCCCGCCCGCCCGTCAACGAATCTCAAAAAACACATTTCACTGAAAAAAGGAGAGGCAACAGAACCATGCCTGCAAAGATAGTTCGTTTCGGACAAGAATCGCGCGAGCGGATCCTCAAGGGGGTCAACGTCCTCGCCGATGCTGTCACCGTGACGCTCGGCCCCAAGGGTCGCAACGTCGTTTTGGAGAAGAGCTTCGGCGCTCCGACCGTGACCAAGGACGGCGTAACCGTCGCCAAGGAAATCGAGCTCGAAGACAAGTTCGAGAATATGGGCGCGCAGATGGTCAAAGAGGTCGCGTCTAAGACCTCGGACGTCGCCGGCGACGGCACCACCACTGCCACGGTGCTCGCCCGCCAGATTTTCACCGAGGGCATCAAGATGGTCGCCGCGGGGCATGATCCGATGTCGCTCAAGCGCGGAATCAATCGCGCGGTCGAGGCGATTACCGCCGAGCTCAAGAACCTGTCCAAGCCGACCAAGGATCGCAAAGAAATTGCCCAGGTCGGCACGATTTCAGCCAACAACGACTCGACCATCGGCGACATTATTGCCGAGGCGATGGAGAAAGTCGGCAAGGAAGGCGTTATCACGGTTGAAGAGGCGCGGGGCCTCGAGACCCAGCTCGAAGTGGTCGAGGGAATGCAGTTCGACCGCGGCTACCTGTCGCCGTACTTCGTGACCGATCCCGAGCGGATGGAAGCGAAGCTCGACGACGTGTTCATCCTGATTCACGAGAAGAAGATTTCGTCGATGAAGGACCTGCTGCCGATTCTCGAGACGATTGCCAAGACCGGCAAGCCGTTCCTGATTATCGCCGAGGATATCGAAGGCGAGGCGCTGGCGACTCTAGTCGTCAACAAGATCCGCGGGACGCTGTCGTGCGTCGCGGTCAAGGCGCCGGGCTTCGGCGATCGTCGCAAGGCGATGCTCGAAGATATCGCGATTCTGACCGGCGGACGCGCGATTTCCGAAGAACTCGGACTCAAGCTCGAGAACATCACGCTCAACGACCTCGGCAAGGCCAAGCGCCTGGTGGTCGACAAGGACAACTGCACGATTATCGACGGGGCCGGCAAGAAGGCTGACATCGAGGGTCGTATCAAGCAGATTCGCGCGCAGATCGAGGAGACTACCTCGGACTACGATCGTGAGAAGCTGCAGGAGCGGCTGGCCAAGCTGGTCGGCGGCGTCGCAGTGATTCGGGTCGGCGCGGCGACTGAAGTCGAGATGAAAGAGAAGAAGGCACGGGTCGAGGACGCGTTGCATGCAACCCGCGCCGCGGTCGAAGAGGGCGTGGTTCCGGGCGGCGGCGTCGCATTGATTCGCGCGTCGGCCGTGCTCGACAACATGCGCGCCAGCGAAGTCGAGAAGGTCGGAATCCAGATCATCAAGAAGGCGATCGAAGGGCCGGCCTGGTGGATCGCGTCCAATGCGGGATGGGAAGGCTCGGTGGTCGTCGACAAGATCAAGAACAACAAGGGGCCGTTCGGTTTCAACGCGGCCAGCGAGGAGTTCGAGGATCTGATGAAGGCTGGAATCATCGACCCGACCAAAGTCGTGCGCAGCGCGTTGCAGAATGCGGCGTCGGTCGCGAGCCTGCTGCTCACCACTGAGTGCATGGTGGCCGAGAAGCCCGATGAGAAGGGCGCGGGTGCTGGCGGCGGGATGCCGGGCGGAATGCCTCCCGGCGGCATGATGTAGGCGACTGAACAAATCTGAGACTGACGCAGCGGCGGGGCCATCGAGGCTCCGCCGCCCGTTAAGCCGCCGAGTCGCGCATTGTGGTTCGGGATCGGATTCGTTAGCGCCTGCTCCTAGTGGGGCTTGGCCTGTTAATTTCCTAACAACTCTCTTTGGGGGGAAACCTTTAAGAATATTGTTGTCTCTTGGGATACTACTATTTGTAGGCAGGGTGTGTCTGGCTGATGTTGGCGACGGTTGCCCGAGCGCGGGTACATGGTTGCCGACACCGATTTCCAGCGATACGGCAGTCAGCAACGCAGCGGATGAATCTGTCAACAGCGCCGGATATGAGTCTTCTTGTAAGGGCGGCGGCACTGGCTGGCACGCGACCAAGGGCGGCGCCAATGTCGTAGTCACTTGTTATCACGTCTTTGGTAGTAGCGGACACGCGGTCTCGCCGGATATTTCGGCGCGGAATTGCCAGTTATATCGACTGGTTTACACAGGTAAAAATAATTGCGTCTCTCCGTACTTTGTGTCCCCTTGCTACGTCTTGACCGAGGGGATGGAGAGTACCGAACTCGGGCTAATTCAAGGCGGGATCAAACCGCAAGCGCAACCAGCGGTCAATCTCGATGATGTCAGTTATTCCAAAGGTGAGATAAATGGCATGGCGGCGGCGGGTAATATGGTATCGACCATCGCCAATATCGGCGCGGTCGGGATACCCGTACCCATAGCCAGCGTGGGCGTGGGACTGGCAGTTCAATACAACGGTGCGACCAGTTGTCATCAACACGGATTGGTCCAGAATCCAAACGTCTCGTTGGTCTGCGAGCCTAATAACGGACCCTGCTTTGCCCATCTCATTCAGGTGGGGATAACTGCCGACACCGGCGACTCTGGGTCGTTAGGGGTAACAGACATCGGCAACAATCCGGTTGGGATGCTGTCCCTCAAAGGGCCGACAGGAACAAACATCGGCTATTTTTTTCCGATTGGTCAGGTCGTGAATGACGTTGGGTTGGATACCGTAGTAGGGTCGTCGCCGGGCGCTAAAGTATCACCCGCGCCCGTCGCTAACGCTGAGATAAAATCTACCATCAGTCGCAATGCATGGATCGCGAAGTTAAAGCACGTCAGCGGTGTCAGCTACGGGCTGGTACGCGGCGAGGTTGCCATCATTGTGGAGGTGGACAAGGCGGAGAATGTCGGCGAGGTCTCACGGAAGGTGCCGAGCAGGATTGAAGGCTTCCCGGTCGATGTCGAAGAGGTGCCAACGGGCTATCCGCTCTAAGCTCACTGAGGGGGTCGATCTGACCCCCCGGCACGGAAATGCCAGCACCGGTGCGGTCATCGAGCATCACTGGCTGCTATTTTCTGGCGAGGCGATCCAAGGAACATTCACTGAACCTTTACCTTGAGGCAACAGCGATGGATCAGATGTCACTGCGATGCTACAAATCACTTGCATGCAACGATGATCGTGAATTCCGATCCTGTCGTGACGTATCTAACGGCGCCAAAATACCAATGAACTGGCCGCGAATCGCACTTCAGTATCAGCCGGTCCTTGGCCCCGCCTTTGCTAAATAACCAAACGGATCGCAGCTGTGACGCCTTGGGGACTGGGCTTGCGCAGTGCTCGTCCATAGTGAGGTGCCGCCGATGGCAGTACGAGTGCTCATTGCGGACAGCTCGGGGATCACGCGCGACATCATGCGCAATCATCTGGAGTGCGGGGGATGTCAGGTGGTAGCGGAAACCGAGACGGTTGCGCAGACAATCGATCTCTTTCGCACGACGCGACCCAATGTCGTCACGCTCGACATCGGGTTGCGTGCGGCGAACGGGCTCGAAGCGTTGTCGCTGTTCAGGATGATTCGCCGCGAATCGCCGGACACGTCGGTCGTGATCGTCAGCGC
>PMOH01000012.1 GCA_003161515.1 Deltaproteobacteria bacterium | reverse complement strand
ATTCGCATCCGTCGGAAATCATGAATGAGATCGCGCGGCTGACGCCCACGTTCTCAGGCGTCAGCTACGAAACGCTCGATCGGCTGGGTTCGGTGCAATGGCCATGCAACGACAACGCACCGGCCGGCACCCCCACAATGCATGCCGATCACTTTGTACGCGGCAAAGGCAAGTTCACGATTACCGAATACGTACCTACTGAGGAGCGGACCAACTCCGAGTATCCGCTGATACTGACTACTGGGCGAATACTCAGTCAATACAATGTTGGTACTCAGACGCGACGAACGCTCAATGCCGCTATGCATGCGGAGGATCGCCTCGAGATACATCCGAGCGACGCCGAGTTGCGCGGTATCCGCGACGGAGAGTGGCTCCGGGTGCAGGCGCGCCGCGGCGAGACCCGCTTGCGCGCGCTGGTGACGGAACGCGTCCAGCCCGGTGTGGTATATACTACGTTTCATCATCCGGAATCGCGCACCAACGATCTGATGACCGATCATTCCGATTGGGCGACCAACTGTCCCGAGTTCAAGGTCACCGCTGTCCAGGTCGCGCCGGAACGCGGCGGCAACGGACAGTCGCACAGTGTTAGTCGAGTAGCTATTCAGGATCCTCACGGGATCGATATTCATCACCTCATCATGATGGCTAATGATATCGGCGCGTACTTCGCCGGTTATCCGGATCAAGAGGAAGCCGTCGAGGGCGTCGCGAACCATCTGCGCAATTTCTGGGAGGCTCGAATGCGCCGTGAGATTGTTGACTACGTGGCTGCGGGCGGCAATGAGCTGAGCCCGCTGGTGCGCGAAGCCGTTGAGTTTATTGCGACCGAGTCTGTCGTTGATTCGGAAGAAGTTGGCGAGGGATGAAAACCGATTCCGCGCATATCCGGACTGACGACGATGCCGCGGATGCCGTTCGCGATGAAGTCCGCGAGCATCGCGCGATTAGCTGGCGCGGCGGCAAGAGTTCGGAGCGCACCGAGAAGCTGGCGGTCGAAGAGCCGCTGGAGATTCGACTCGCCGGCCGCCGCTTCACGCTCACGATGCGCACGCCAGGGCATGACGAGGAACTCGCAGCCGGCTTTCTCTTTGCCGAGGGTTTTATCAACGACGTGAGCGAGCTCGGCGAGGTTCGGCGCGTGCGTGGACGCAAGGGCGCGCCCGAGCCTAACGCTATCGATGTCATCCTGAACGTGCCGGCAGACGGATTGCGCGCCCGCCTCAAGCGCAACTTTGTGATGAGCTCGAGCTGCGGCGTGTGCGGCAAGACCAGCATCGACTCGATTCGCCGACGCGTGACGCCGCCTGCCGATTCCGCGCGCGTCGCGCCTGCCACGCTGCTCGCACTGTCGGAGAAACTCCGCGCCGGCCAGCGCGTGTTTGCCGCGACGGGAGGACTCCACGGCGCCGCGATTTTCAGTCTCGACGGCACGATGCTCGCGATTCGCGAGGACGTCGGGCGTCACAACGCGGTCGATAAAGTGATCGGATACGCGCTGACGAACGCGATGGTCCCGCTGGCGCAACATATAATGATGGTGAGCGGGCGGCTCAGCTTCGAGATCGTGCAGAAGGCCGCCGCCGCCGGTGTGCCGATTCTCGCCGCCGTGTCGGCGCCATCGTCGCTCGCGGTCGAACTGGCCGACGAGATCGGCACGACGCTCGTCGGCTTTCTGCGCGACGGCAGCTTCAACATCTACACTCGCCCCGACCGAATCGCGTAAATCACGTTATCCCGCACGTGGGCGAAACCGAAAAGTACGACTTGACCATTTACGCGGGGACCGCGTGGTACTACGCGCGCTATCGTCCCGAGTACCCACCGTCGCTGGTCAAAGTTCTGCGGGAGCAATTTCGGCTCGACGGCACCGGCAGGCTGCTCGATCTCGGTTGCGGCCCCGGTCCCGTCGCGATCGCGCTGGCGCATCTGTTCGAAGTCGTCGTCGCGATGGATCCCGACGGCGCAATGCGCGCTGAGGGCGAGCGCATCGCGCGCGAGCGCGGCGTTAGCAATATTGAATGGCGATATGGTGGCTCGAAGGATTTGACATCCGCGCTCGGTCAGTTCCGCCTCGTCACGATGGGCAACTCGTTCCACTGGATGGATCGGACGCGAACGCTGGACGCGCTCTACGATCTCGTCACGGACGGTGGAGGCATAGCGGTGGTAGGCGAGGGCGCTCCGATTCCGCCTCCGCCGATGACGCCATGGCGCGCCGCGATTAACACGGTGCTGAAGCGCTATCTCGGCCAACGGCCACTGCCGTGGGAGAATCCGATTTTTTTGCGACAACGCGTTGATGCGGGACCACCGCCCGAAGAGCGTCACGAAGCATACATCGCGCGTTCGCGCTTCAAAGGTCTCGCCAGCTTCGTAGAATCCTTCGACGTCGAATGGACCATCGATTCGATGATCGGGAATCTCTACTCGATGTCGTTCTGTAGCCGACGGGTGCTCGGCGACCGCGTCGATGCGTTCGAGCGCGACATTCGCGCCGCCGTGCTTGCTGCCGAGCCGTCAGGCATTCTCAAAGGCGAGCCGCCCGAGTTTTTCGCGTATATGGCGTGGAAGCGCTGAGCCCCAATGACTTCGATGCTCCTCTTGAGCGTGCTATCCGCGCGGCGATACTCTGTATGAT